>JARKQO010000252.1 GCA_029974855.1 Eubacteriales bacterium | reverse complement strand
GCTGGCTATCGACATCGACCCGGACGCGGTGAAGGTGGCCAAGGAGAATGTGGCCCTCAACGGCGTGGCGGAGCGGGTGAAGGTGGTCCGGGCTGATTTGGTTAGCGGGGCGACCATGGCCTGCGAGCTGGCGGTGGCCATCATCGTGGCGGATGCCATCTGCATGCTGGCGGGCCCCCTGACCCGGCACCTGCTGCCGGGAGGGCTGCTGATCTGTTCGGGCATCATCCGGGAGCGGGAGCAGGATGTGCTGGGGGCCACCCAGGAGGCGGGCTATGCTCTGGTGGAGCGGACTTGCCAAGGGGAGTGGGTGGCCCTGTGCCTGAGCCGGGGGAGATAAGCATGCATCGCTTTTTTGTGGAAGAACCCCTGGCGGAGGGGGCCTTGGTGGCCCTGTCCCGGGAGGAAAGCGCCCATGCGACCCGGGTGCTGCGGCTGAAAGCTGGGGACCCGGTACAGCTGTTGGACGGGGAAGCTCTTTTTGAGGGAGAGCTGGTCCAGGTACGGGAGAGCGGCGTTCAGGCGAAGGCGCTGTCCGCCCTGCCCTCCCCGGAAAGCAAGGCCCGCGTCACCCTCTGGCAGGGCCTCCCCAAGGGGGACAAGCTGGAGCACATCGTGCAAAAGGCCACGGAGCTGGGGGTATGGGCCCTGTGGCCCGTGGAGATGGAGCGCTCCGTAGCCAAGGCGGACAAGGCCCGGCAGGGGGCAAAGGGAGAGCGCCTGGAGCGCATCGCTTTGGAGGCGGCCAAGCAGAGCGGCCGGGCCCATGTGCCCCGGGTGGAGGCCCCCTGCGGTTTTGCCCAAGCTCTGGCTCGCCTGGACAAGGAAGAAGCCTTTGACCTGATTTTGGTGGCCTGGGAGGAAGTGGAAGCCCAGGGCCTCAGGCTCAGCCAGGCTGTGCGGGAGAACCCCGGCAAGGAGCGCATTTTGCTGGTGATCGGCCCCGAGGGGGGCATCACTCCGGAGGAATGCGCCGCCTTGGAGCAGCGGGGGGCCCGGTCCGTCACTTTGGGCAGGCGCATCCTGCGCACCGAGA
>JARKQO010000225.1 GCA_029974855.1 Eubacteriales bacterium | reverse complement strand
GGCGGTCCCCCATCTATGTTTCCCCGGACGACGACAACGGCTATGACATTGGTGACTATGCGAAGATCGACCCCCGATACGGTACCAGGGAGGATTTTGACGCGCTGCTTACGGCGGTCCTTGACCGGGGCATGGGGCTGATAATGGACTTGGTGGTTAACCACACCTCGGACGAGCACGCCTGTTTTCAGGCGGCCCTAAACGACCCGGAGGCCCCGGAGCGGGACTTCTATTTCTTCCGGGAGGGGGAGCAGCCGCCCAACAACTGGACCTCCTTTTTCTCCGGCAGCGCCTGGAGGCGGTTTGAGGAACAGGACCTATGGGGACTGCACCTGTTCTCCCCCAAGCAGATGGATTTGAACTGGGAAAACCCCCGCCTGCGGGAGCGGATCGTGCACATGGTGAACCGCTGGCTGTTAAGGGGCGTGGACGGGTTCCGCCTGGACGTGATCAACTACATCTCCAAGGCCCCGGGCCTGCCCCCGGGCAACCCCCTGGTGGGGAAGCTGATGGGCTTCACCGGGGTGGAGCATTACTTCTACGGTCCCCGGCTGCACGAGTACCTGGCCCAGCTTCGCCGGGAGGCCTTCGGGCCCCACGGGGCCTTTTCCGTGGGGGAGGCCCCGGGCATCGGCATGAAGATGGGGGAACTGCTCACCGTCCCCAGCAGGGGAGAGCTGGACATGATCTTCAATTTTGACATTCTGGAGAATCCGGGGAAGGCCCGCTTTGACCTCTACCGCTACGATCCCTTCCACCTGAAGCGCCATCTGATGCTCTGGAGCGCGGAATACAAGGGCCAGAACGCCATTTTCTTTGACAACCACGACAATCCCCGGATGGTATCCAAGATCGATCCCAGTGGCAAGCACCGGGAAACCCTGGCGAAGCTGCTGCTGACCCTTCAGTGCACCTTGCCGGGCACACCCTTTTTGTACCAGGGTTCGGAGATCGGCGCGGGGAACATCCCCATCGCCTCTCCCGATGAGTTTGACGACATTGAAAGCGTCAACAAGCTGCGGGAATTGGAGGAGATCATGCCCCCGGAAAAGGCCTTTACCAAGGTTGCGTTGGGCACCCGGGACCATGCCCGGGCCATGGTGGACTGGGCTGAGGTGGACAGGCAAAAGGCCCGGGAGGGCTCGGTTTGGCGCTTTGCTCAGGAGCTTATCGCCCTGCGCCGGAAGGAGGAAGCCCTGCGGGGGGGAACGGTGGAGTTCCTGGAGCCCCGGCGCAAGGACGCCTTTGATTATGTGCGGGAGAGCGGGGCCTCCCGGTTCCTGGTGGTATGCAACCTGACGGAGAAGCCCAGGCGGAGAACAGGGCTGCCCCAGGGGGAGGCGACACTATCCACCTGGCCTGACAGCGGCGTTCAGCATAGAACCAGCCACAATTCTGTTTTGCGGCCCTATGAGGCCCGGGTGTACCGGCTGCCATAGCCCGGCTTCAGGCCTGAAACCGCTGCCGCTTCCCGATGATGCTCTTGGGGTTGTATCCCTTGATCTCGGTAAATACGCGGCTGAAGTAGTACACATCGCAAAAGCCGCAGTTTTCCGAGGCCTCGGTGACGTTGCACATGTTGTTTTTCAGCAGCGATTCCGCGTGGTTCACGCGGATGATGTTGATGTAATGGCTCAGCTTCACGCCCATGCTTCGGTGGAACAGCACGGAGAGATAGGAAGGGGACAGATGCACCAGGCCGGCCAGCTCGTCCAGGGGGATGGGCTGGTCGTAGTGCTCGGTGATGTATTCAATCACCTGCCGGATGCGAAGGTCCGCCACGGAGACGGGGTTTTTGTGCACCGCCAGGTCCATCAGCTTGCCGATGATCAGCTCCACATAGGCCCGCACGATGAGCCGGAAGCCCGTCTCCTGTAGCAGCCAGGCGGTGGAGAGGGATTTCAGCAAGGTAATCAGCTCCGGATGGATGCCGATGGGGGTCACCAGCTCAAAGGGCAGGCGGTCAATGGGCCCGCCGCCCGTATCCCGCAGCAGAAAGTTCATGGCGTACACCTCAAACCTCTGGGCCTGGGTCAGCTGCGCCTCCCGGTAGGTCCCGGGGGGAATGTACAGCAAATCGCCCTTGCGGAGGATCAAAGTACGGTCCCCTACCACATAGGAGGCCTCGCCGCCCACCACATAGCTGATGTCGTGAAAATCGATCACCGACGGTACGATGACCCAAAATTGGTCCGCGTTGCGGTAGCTGAAATAATCCAGATGGGGGAGCATATCGTCGTATGTCCTGGAAGGCTGCGCGCTTTTCTCATCCATCGGTCCACTTTTCCTTCCTTTCCATAGCGGATAAGCCAAAGAAGGGATTTTCGGTTACGGATAGATTCTTCGCCCCTGGGCGTCCGGGGTCCCGCTATAGCGGAAAAAATAGGTATTGATCACATCCCGCCATTCGCGGGCGTTGCTCACCTGGCGTGAAAGGCGCTGCTCCACGTTGGCGTAGGCCTCCTCAGGGACCTTTCCTTTCAGCGTTTGCCACGCATGGAGCAACGCCTCCGCCTGCTCCGCCCCCAAAAAGTGGGTGTCGTACACGTGCTGCACCAAGGTTTTGCCGCTTTGCAGCCGGAAGTCGTACCGCAGGCGGTGGAAGAACAGCAGCAGGGGCTCCGGGCAGGTTTCCACCTGGTTATATTGGGCGGCCAGCTCCCGGGGGTACTGGAGGGCAAAGCCGGTGCCCTCCGCCGTGCGGTCCACGCCGATGGCCTCGCGGTTGGCGCGGATATAGGTTCCCCAGCTGGAATACTCGTAGCCTTCGGGGCTTGGGCCGTAGTGGTTGCTGGGGTTCACCATCCAGCACAGGCCCAGGGGCGCGGTATAGCGCTCGTAGATCTCCCGGGAGTTAAGCAGCATGGACACGATGGTTTCATTGGCCTGGGCGTCCCCGCCAAAGGTAAGCCGCGCCCACCACCCGGCCCAAAGGGCCGGGTCCGCTTTGCCCTGCCAGGCGAACAGGCCATAGGCGAACAGGTTGGCCTGGGCCAGGTCGTGCCCGGTCCAGTTTGGGGCGTCCCCCAGGTTGCTGACCGCGCTGATGTAGCGTGGCGGATGCTCGCCCAAGGCGCCCTGTATTTCCCGCCATTGGGGCGGCATGTAGTACAGATCGATCTGGTGGCCCGTGTATTCCTGGGTCAGCTGCAATTCGATGGACTTGTGGGTCTTTGGCATGGCGTAAAATAAGGGCGATACGGGTTCCCGGACCTGAAAATCATAGGGTCCGTATTTGATCTGGAGGATCACGTTGTCGTCAAACTGACCGTCCAGGGGTGCGTACATCTCGTAGGGGGCCATGGGCCGGTCGGTCTTCGCGTCGCGCCAGTCCTGGCGGCAGTTGTAAACAAAGCAGCGCCACAGCAGCACGCCGCCGTGGGGCTTCAGCGCCCGGGACAGCACCCGCGCGCCCTCGGCGTGGTTGCGCTGGTACATGTGGGGCCCTGGCCGGAACTCGCTGTCCGCCTTCACCAAAAACCCGCACAGATCAGGAATCTCTTCATACACCAAGGATACCTGGCGGTCCCACCAGGCCTGGACTTTTGGGTCGGCCGGGTCGGCGGTGTCCAGGCCGCAGGTGACGGGAAGGGCATAGTCCACGGCCACCAGCAGCCGGATGCCGAAGGGGCGCAGCAGGTCCGCCACCCGGGCAAGCCGGGGCAGATAGGCCTCGGTAATCAGCAAATCCGCCGGGGCTTGCACGTTTACGTTGTTGATGGACACCACGTTGATGCCCACAGAGGCCAGCAGGCGTCCGTACCGCAAAAGCCGCCGCTCATCGTAGCGGAGATGTCCGTCCCGAAAGAAAAAGGAACCTCCCGCATAGCCCCGTTCAATGCTTCCGTCCATATTGTCCCAATGGTTCAGCATCCGCAAAGGACAGGCGGGCTCCGTCCAGGCCGTTTGGGGAGAAAGCCCGGCGGCCAGGCGCATCATCAAAGCATAGGCGCCGTACAGAACGCCGCGCCTTCCGCCCCGGATGGTGATTTTTCCATCCCGGTCAAGGATTTCATACCCTTCCTCCGCCCCGGGGATTGCTTCAATGGATACGGGGGTATCCACCCCAAGGGCTGCCAGGCCTGTTTTCAGCTCCGCCCGGGCCATGTCCAGGCAGCCGGCCGGGCCGCTTTCCACCGTATCTCCCAAAAAAGGCAGCCAGCATAGGCGCGTATCGTGCTTCATCGGTGATCACCTTTGCACTTGTATATTTCGCGGCAAAAAAGGAGCAGCGGCTCCCGGACGCATTTCTGTCTCCAAATCATCCCATAGGGTTGGCTATGAGGAGAGGGAAAATATGCGCGGGCGGGGCCGCTGCCCTGCATAGGGGGCTCCCGGGAAGGAGGTCCTCGCCCGGGAGCCGGGTCAAGAGGGAGGCTTACTCGCCGTAGTACTTGTCAAAGGCGGCGGTCCGCTCATCAATAATGGCCTGTCCGCCGGAGGCCAGGTAGTCCGCCATGCCCGCGTCCCAGATGGCGTCAAACTGGTCCGCCGGGGCCGTAACGGCCTGGGCAAACAGCGCGTCCCGCTTTTCCTTCAGGGGGGTATCCATGCCCTCTTCGGATTTGATCGCGCCGCAGTTGTAGTGGGCCACGATATACCCGTCGTTCACCGAGGCGGCGAAGGCCTTTTCAACGAACCGGGAATCCACGCCGCCATAGCCCAAGGCGGTGGCCTTGGCGGTGGCTTCCGGGTTGCCCGCGTCGCGGCCGTTGATGGTGATGGTATAGTCGATGTTCATGGGGGAGTTCATGACCTTCTCGCCGGTGACGGCCAGGGTCTTGATGGTGCCCTCCGGGGTGATCTCGTGGGTCACGCCCTCCTCGCCGAACTGGAGGAAGTACCGGTTCTCAAAGGTGGAGATCCAGTCCAGGTACAGCAGGGAAGCCAAAGGCTCGTCGTTGGTGGCGGGGAGGAAGACCTTCCGGTCGATGGGGTTGCTCAGGAATTTCCGGTGCTCGCCCGCGTCGTTTTGGAAGGGCTCCACCGCGATGAAGGCGGCTTCCGGACCCACGCCGGTCTGCAGGTTGTAGTGGATGCCCTCCTCGCCGTCGCGGTAGGGGTAATCCCAGTTGTGGATGAACGCGCCCACAAAGCCGCTCTTCATGAGGTTGTCCTCAGTCTTGTCACCGGCGCCATAGAGGGCAAAGTCGTTCCACATGAGGCCCGCGTTGTACCACTCGTTCAGCTTGCGCACGCCCTCCTTGTAGTTGGGGTACAGGAGGTGCCTGTCGTCAAAGCCGCGGATATAGAACTCTTTGTCCGTCACGTCGCTGGGCACGAAGGAGGTGAGCAGGTGATCCCCGCGCCAGCCCACGTCATAGCTGGTGGAGAAGGGAATCATCTGGGAGGCGTTTTCGCCCAGCAGCAGCTCGGCGTTGTCCTTGAAGGCATGGAGCATGGCCTCGAACTCCTCCAGGGTGGTGGGCTCCGCAAGGCCCAGGGCCTTGAGCCAATCCTCGCGCACAAAGGTATTGATGCGCTGGTTGTTTTTCAGAAGCGCCTCAATGGCCCAGATGGTGCCCTTCTCGGGGTCCTTGTTCCAGTAGAGGTTGTTCTCGCCCAGCAGGGCCCAGAGGTTGGGCAGCAGGTCCTTATGCTCCTCCAGCAGGGGAGCCAGGTCGATGATGCCGCCCATGTTGGCATAGGACAGGATGGCCGGGTAGTTGTAGGTAACGCAGACGTCGGGGGCGGTGCCGGCGGCCAGCAGGTTGTTGATGTCCGCGTCCTCCGTCCAGCGGCCCACGGGCATGAAGGTCACTTCCACGTTGTGGTCCCGCAGCATGCCCTCCTTGATAAAGTTGGTATAGAAGTTGTCCTCCGCAGGGGTACTGCCGGGGTTGGAGCGCTCGTAGACCTCAACGGTGATCTGGCGGGTTTCGGCAAACCGGCCGTCCACAATCTCCGGGCTCTCCGCGACAGCGCCGGACAGGGCCGACAGCAGCCCCAGCAGCATCACGGTTGCCAGCAGGGTAGAAAGTACCTTTTTCATGAATATCCCTCCTTAAAGTATTTACCTTTCACACGGCGCGGCCCGCGCTGTGTTGGGTACCCTTTAGCCCTTCACCGCGCCGATGGTGACGCCCGCGATGAAGTATTTCTGAAGCCAGGGATAGATCAGCAAAATGGGAATGGTGGCGAACATGACGGTGGCGGCCTTGAGGGTTTCGGAAAGGCCCGGGGCGGCGTTGAAGCCCTCCTGGGTGGCCACCTCAATGCTGGTCATGGCCCTGAGGATGTAGTACAGCAGCAGCTGGATGGGGTAGTAGGTCCGGTTGTTCATGTATACCAGCGCGTCGGAATAGCCGTTCCAGCGGCCCACGGCGTAGAAGAGCGCCAGCGTGGCCAGCACCGCTGTGGAAAGGGGCAGGTAAATGCTCACCAAAATGCGGATGGGATTCGCTCCGTCGATTTCGGCGGATTCCCGCAGGCTGTCCGGGATGCCGTAGAAGAAGCTGCGCATCACGATCATGTTGAAAACGCTGAGGCAGTTGGGGATGATCAGCACCAAGGGGTTGTCCAGCAGGTTCAGGTCCTTGTAAAGGAGAAAATTGGGGATGGTGCCCGCGCTGAAGTACATGGTGAGGATGATCATGGTGTTGAAGAACTTGCGCCCCTTCAGGTGGTCATAGGTGAGGGGGTAGGCGCACAGGGTGGTCATCACCATGGAGACGATGGTGCAGATGACGGTGAGGATGGCGGTCCACCCCAAAGCCCAGGTATACTTGGAGTCCTCCAGCACCGTTTTGTAGGCGCTCAAATTCCACCCTACGGGCCAGAGCACCACCTCGTTGCGCATCAGGGCCGCGGGGGAGGAAAGAGAGCGGGCCAGCAGGTTCAGCATGGGCAGCAGGCACACCAAAATCAGCAACACGCAGACGAACACCACCACCCAGTCGCCAATTTTGGTGGATTTGGACCGTACCATGCCGCTGGAGCCTTTTGGGGCGTTCACGTTGTCCATATCCCTTCCCCCTTTCTTTACCAAATGCCGCGCTCGCCAAAGCGCTTGGCCAGCGCGTTGGCCCCCAGCAGGAAAAAGACGCATACCACGGATTGCATCAGGCCCACAGCGGCGGTCAGGGAGAACTGCAAGCCCTTGATGCCGTTGGTGTATACGAAAATGGAAATCACGTTGGAGGCGTTTTTCACCAGGTTGTTGCTCAGCGCGAAGGGACGGTCGAAATCGCTGCCCAAAATGCGCCCCAGGCTTAAAATCAGCAAGGTGATGATGGTGGGGCGCAGGCCCGGCAGCGTAATGTGCCAGGTTTTGCGCAGGCGGCTCGCCCCGTCCACGGAGGCGGCCTCGTACAGCTCCGGGTTGATGCTGGTGAGGGCGGCCATATAGATGATGGCGTTCCAGCCCACGCTCTGCCAGATGCCCAAAAACACATAGGACCATATCCAATGATTCGGGTCGTTGAGGAAGGGGATGGAGGGGTAGCCCATGCGGTTGATCAAAATGTTCACCAGGCCGGTGCTGGGGGCGAAGAGCTGCAGCGCCAGGCCGTAGATGATCACCCAGGAAAGAAAGTGGGGCATGTATACGATGGTCTGGGTGAGGCGCTTGAACCGCTTGAAGGTCAGCTCGTTCAGCAGCAGCGCCAAAATGATGGGGGCTGGAAACCCCACCACCAGATCCAGCAGGTTCAGGGTGACGGTATTGCGGACGGCAAACAGAAAATCTCGGTTGGCAAAGGCCTTGATGAAGTTGGCGAAGGGGGTGCCATCCGCCCAGGGCACCTGCCAGATGTTCTGGATGATGTTGTTTTTCTTGAAGGCTATCTGGATGTAGGTCATGGGCACATACCGGAAGATCAGAAAAAACACGATGGGGAGTATCAGCAGCAGGTAAAGCATCCAATACCGCTTGAAGTACGCCAGGGTGCGCTGGCGCTTCACCAAAGGCGATACATCGAGCTTCCCATTCATGGCGACACCCCTTTCCCAATGGATTTGTGGGCAGGCCCGAATATATTTCGTATACGGGAATTTGCTTCCAGCGCGGTTTTGGCATTCGGGGAGCAAATATTCATACAAATGCACTATATTTCTGATCTTAATTTATCATGTTTGTCTGGTTTCGTACATGGGTTTTTTTGTGTTTTTTTGTGTTTTATTCATCTGGTGAGCAAAGAATATTCCATTGTGCTTTGGTTTTGGCTGCTGCATAATGGGAATAACCGAGAGCAGGAAGTAAATGGAAGGAAAGGGCGGTGGGGAGGCTATGCCCGCGTACTGTCTCAACGAGGGCTGGCAGTTCGCCAGGGAAGAGCCCCGGAATTTCCAACCGGTGACGCTTCCCCACGATTGGCTCATTGGCGACGTAGGCAACCTGTATAAAAGCGGCGCCGGCTGGTACCGGCGGGAGCTGGACGTGTCCTTCCTGAGGGAAGGGCAGCGGGTGTTCCTGCGCTTTGACGGCGTGTATATGGATAGCACTCTCTACGTGAACGGTGAAATGGCCGGGGAGTGGAAGTACGGCTACACGGCCTTTGAATTTGACATCACCCGGCATTTGCGCCTGGACCGGCCCAATATCCTGCTGCTTGGGGTCCGGTACGACGCGCCCAATTCCCGCTGGTACACCGGTGCGGGGATCTACCGGGATGTGGTTTTGAAGGTGAAGAATCCTTGCCATTTTCTTTCCGATGGCCTGTACATCACCACATGGAGGGAAGAGGACGGCTGGCGCTACGAGGTGGAGGCGGAGGTGGAAACCGGGGGCCGGCCCTATGCCCTCCGCCACGCCCTGCTGGGCGTGGAGGAAGGCATCCGCGCCTGGGACATCGAAGACCCCCGCCTGTATACGATGGAATCCGAGTTGCTCGTAGAGGGCCAGGTGACGGACCGGGAGCTGACCCGCTTTGGGTTTCGGGAAATCGCCTTTGACCCGGACCGGGGCTTGTTCCTGAACGGCCGTCCCCTTAAGCTGAAGGGTGTTTGCCTGCACCATGACCTGGGCGGGCTGGGAGCTGCTGTGTACCCCGACGCCATCCGCAGGCAGCTGACGCTGCTGAAGGAAATGGGGGCCAATGCCATCCGCACCGCCCACAACCCTCCAGCCAAGGCGTTCATGGACATCGCGGATGAAATGGGCCTTCTGGTGATGTCAGAAATTTTTGATGTGTGGAGAAGGTCCAAGAATCCCTACGATTACGCCCGGTTTTTTGACCAGTGGGCCGCCAGGGATGTGGCCGCCTGGATCCGGCGGGACAGAAACCATCCTTCCGTGATTCTCTGGAGCCTGGGCAACGAAATTTACGATACCCACGCGGACGCCAAGGAAGGGAGCGACACCCTGCGCTTTTTGATGGGGGAGGCACGAAAGCATGACCCCAAGAACCACGCCCCCGTAACCCTTTGCTCCAATTACATGCCCTGGGAGAATACCCAGCGGTGCGCGGACCTCATGAAAATCGTCGGCTATAACTATGCCGAATACCTGTACCCAAAGCACCATCAGGAGCATCCGGATTGGGTCCTCTACGGCGCGGAAACCTGTGCCACCGTCCAAAGCCGGGGCGTCTACCGCTTTCCCCTTTCCCAATCCGTCCTGGCGGATGACGATCTGCAATGCTCTGCCCTGGGCAACAGCAGCACGAGCTGGGGAGCCAAAAGCGTGGAGGCGTGCATCGCCAGCGAGCGGAACGCGCCCTTTTCCCTGGGGCAGTTCATTTGGGCCGGGCAGGACTATCTGGTGGAACCTACCCCCTACCACACCAAAAACAGCTACTTGGGGCATATGGATACGGCGGGCTTTCCCAAGGACTCCTATTTTCTTTTCCAGGCCGCCTGGAGAGACCCGCTTGCGGCCCCCATGGTATACCTGTATCCCTACTGGGATTTTTCCCCGGGGCAGCCCATCGACGTGCGGGTGTGCTCCAACAGGTCGGCGGTGGAGCTTTTCCTGGAGGGGGAAAGCCTGGGGCGGACGGCCCTTGAGGGTCGGATCGCGGCCGATTTTCAGGTGCCCTACCGCCCGGGCGTGCTGACAGCCGTGGCCTATGACGCCAAGGGAAACCCTGTGGCGGAGATGACCCGGCGTTCCTTTGGGGATGCCCGGGACCTGGTCCTTTCGGAGGAAACCTATGGGGAGCTTACGTTTGTAACTATTGCTGCTGTGGATGGGGAAGGCCGTACTGTTGAAAACGCGAACCGCCGGGTGCGGGTGCGGGCGGAAAACGGAACCCTGCTGGCCTTGGACAACGGCGACGCGGCGGACCAGGAGCAGTATACGGCCCATAGCCGCCGCCTTTTCGGCGGAAAGCTCCTGGCGGTTGTGCAAGGGGAAAAGGGGGCAAAGCCCAAGGTTACAGCGGAGCTGGACGAAAAGGACATTCCCATCCGCAAGGTGGAGCTGACCCGGGAGGGGGATATTGTCAGGGCCCGCACCTTCCCCCCGGACGCCACCTATGGGGACCTGCGCTGGCGGCTCACGGACGCGGCGGGCATCGACAGCCCCTTGGGCAGCCTTATCGTTGCGGAGGATGGGCGGAGCACCACGCTGCTCCCCAGGGGGGATGGCACAGCCTACGTGCGCTGCGGCCCAGGGAACGGCAAGGACCATTGGGCGTTTATCTCGCAAATTCCGGTTGTCTTTGAGGGGCTGGGAACCCCCTTTCTGGACCCCTATGCCTTCGTGGCCGGTGGCCTGTACAACGCCGGCAATGTGCCCCTGACCAACGGGAACGAGCGGGGCGTGGCGACTTTGCGGGACGGGGAAAGCGATGTGGGCTTCCGGGGCCTGGACTTTGGGCCCTACGGCTCCGATGAGCTGATTCTGCCGCTTTTTCCCCTGGACAAGGAGCCATTTTTCTTTGAAATATGGGAAGGATTGCCCCTGGAGGGAGGCCAGAAAATCTGCACGGTGCTTTACGACAAGGGCTCCCTTTGGAACACCTATCAGGAGATCACCTGTCTTTTGCCCCGGCGGCTTCGGGGGGTAACCACCCTGTGCTTTGTGTTCCGGCAAAAGGTACACCTGAAAGGCTTCCGGTTTGTGCGGAAGGAAAGGGCCTTTGCGCGGCTGGCCGCCGGGGAGCACGATGCCGCCTACGGCGATTCCTACACCCTTTGCGGGGATGCGGTGGAGGGCATCGGCAACAATGTAACGCTGCTGTTTGAGGGGATGGACTTTGGGGAACAGGGAGCCGGGAGCGTGCGGATTTGCTGGCGCTCCAGGCATCCGCGAAACTCCATCCAATTCCTGTTTGAAGGGATAGAGGGGGAGCGGCGCGTGATGGTAGAGCTACCCGGCGCGGAAGCGTATGCCGAGGCCGCATTCTCCCTTGGGGAGCGCGTCACCGGGCCCCAAAGGGTGTCGCTGATCTTCCTCCCGGGTACGGAGCTGGACCTGGCCTGGATACAGTTTCAAGCGGAATGAATGCCTGCCGTATATCAAGATATCAAGGCCCAAGGGGTATGGAAAGGAAATCTGACGATGAGCGTACAGCTTCCTCCTTTGTTGTCCAGCGGCATGGTGCTCCAGCGCGATGCCAGGAATATCCTGTGGGGCATGGCGGATGAACCGGTGACAATTGCCTTCCGGGGCCAAGCCTACACGGCGGAGCCGGACGCCCAGGGCGCGTGGTCCTTGGTTCTGCATGGGCTTTCCCCCGGCGGCCCCGATGCCATGCGCATTGGGGAGCACATCCTGGAGGACGTATACGTGGGGGACGTGTGGCTGTGCGGCGGGCAGTCCAACATGCAGATGCCCATGGGGCGCGTGAAATACCGTTACCCCGAGGAAATGACCGGCGGCAACCCGTGCATCCGCCAGTTCACCGTGCCGGAGCGCTGTTGCTTCGCCGGGCCCCGGACAGAGTTGGAAGGGGGATGCTGGAGGGGCGCGTCGCCCCGGACCATCCCGGATTTTTCCGCCGTGGGGTACTTCTTTGCCCAGCGGCTCTATGCCCAATATGGGGTGCCGGTGGGGCTCATGCAAACGGCCATTGGGGGCACGCCCATCCGGGCCTGGATGGGTAGGGAAGCCCTTTCCCCGGAGCTGCGCGCCCAGGCGGACCGGTTCGCGGAGGACGGCTATGCGGCCAAGGTGCTGGCGGAGAACGCCGCGCGCCAGGAGCGGTTTTACGCGGCGGTGGATGAAAGCGATCCGGGCCTTGGGTCGGGCTTTCACCTGCCCGGCTATCAGGACGGTGGGTGGGAGGAGCGGCCCCTGCTGGCCCCCTGGACGGGCACCGGCTCCCTGTGGCTGCGCAAAACCCTGGAGATTCCTCCCCGTCTGGCAGGACGGCCCGCCAAGCTGTTTTTGGGCACGGTGAAGGATTGGGATATGGCCTTCGTCAACGGTGAAGTGGTGGGCAACACCACCTACCGGTATCCTCCCCGGGAGTACGATGTCCCCGCCCTGCCGGAGGGACGCTGCGTGCTTGCCATTCGCGCCATCTTCCAAAACGGGGGCGGCTTTACCCCCGGCAAGCAGTACCTGCTGGCCACCGACGCGGGAGCCCTGGACCTTTCAGGCCCCTGGCGCTTTCACC
>JARKQO010000167.1 GCA_029974855.1 Eubacteriales bacterium | reverse complement strand
GCTCCGTTCCCACGGCATGAGCCGGGATGTGCTCATGGTGAATCTCCTTGGGTATGTGCTGACAGGCCTGTTCGCCCTGCTGTGCATCTTCCCTTTTTACCTGGTGATTTTGGCCTCTTTCACCCCTGAAAGCCTCCTGATCCGGGAGGGCTATCCCCTGACGCCCAAGGTTTTTGATCTCACCAGCTATGCCCTGTGCCTCAAAAACCCCGTAAGCATCCTCACAGCCTATGCCAACACCTTCGGCATCACCGCCGTGGGCACCGCCTGCGCCGTGTTCCTGGCCGCCATGACGGGCTATGTGCTCTCCCGCCAGGATTTTCCCTACCGCAACAAGCTGTCCTCCTTCTTCTTTTTCACCACGCTGTTTCATGGAGGCCTGGTGCCCTGGTACATCCTGTGCGTCCGGTACCTGAAGCTCAAAAACTCCTACCTGGCGCTGATTCTGCCGCTGATGTTCTCCGTGTGGAATATGATCATCGCCAAGAGCTTTATGAGGGGCATCCCCTCCGCCATCACCGAATCCGCCAAAATCGACGGAGCCAACGACTTTGCCATCTTCATCCGGCTGATTTTGCCCCTCAGCAAGCCGCTGCTGGCGACGCTGACGCTGTTCTCCGCCCTGACCTACTGGAACGACTGGTTCAACAACATGCTCTTTGTTACCAAGGAAGAGATGTTCACCTTGCAATACTATCTCCAACGGATGCTGGCCAACGCCGAGGCGCTGAAGCGGGTGGCCTCCAATTCGGGGGTGGCCCTTCCCTCCTTACCCCTGGAGGGCATGAAAATGGCCATGACCATCATCGCCACCGGGCCCATTGTGCTGATGTACCCGCTGGTGCAGCGTTATTTCGTCAAGGGGCTTACCATCGGGGCTGTGAAAGGGTAGGATTATCGTGAGTTGAAAGACTCTCACGATAGAATGAAAAAGGAGGTTAGACCATGAGAAAGCTGCTTGCGTTGCTCCTCGTCCTTTGTATGGGAATCTCTGTTTCTGCCGCCGCGCTTGCCGAAATCCCCATGGGCAGCGTGATCGAAGCCACGCCCGAGCTGTATGCCAATACCGACCTCTCCCAGGATTACACGGTCAACATGTACCTCATCGGCGATACCCCCAACGACTGGAACCAGGTCTACGAGCTGATCAACGAACGCCTGAAGCCCTTCAACACCCGGCTGGAAGTCACCTTCATGAGCTGGAGCGACTATACCACTTTGTATCCGCTGGTGCTGGCGGGGGGCGAGCAGGTGGACTTGATCTTCACCGCCCCCTGGTGCTTCATGCACTCCGAAGCCGCCAAGGGCTCCTTCTATACCCTGTCCCCTGAGTTCATTGACAAGTATATGCCCCTCACCAGCCAGTACCAGGCCGATGGGAGCTGGGCGGAGACCACCATTGGCGGCAAGATCGTGGCCGTGCCCTCCAACAGGGCCCAGCCCATGGGGAAGATCGTGGCCGTCCGCCAGGATTTGATGGACAAGTACGGGATCGCGCCCCTGGCAAACTGGAAGGATTTCATGAGCTTCCTGCTGACCATTGCCCAAAAGGAGACCCCGGAAAGCGGCATCTACGCCATGGCCGCCGCCACGGACAACGCGGAAATGTGGGACGTGTACCGCCAGCAATACAACAGCTTTCTGGCGCTGGATTCCAACTACCTGGGCCTGCTGTTCTCCTACGACGGCGAGCTGCCCGCCAAAGAGGACATCAAGCTCATCTATGAGTGGGATTGGTACCGGGACTTCGCCAAGGACATGAAGACCCTGGCGGACGCCGGCGCCTGGAGCCGCAGCGCCCTCACCAACACCGTCACCGACGACGACGCCTTTGAGGCCGAGCAAGGGGCGGCCATCGCCTGGAACCTGACCGTGTTCAACTACATCCGCCCCTTGGAGGCGGCAAACCCCAACGTTTCCTGCATGGCCTATGACCTGACCACAGATTACCTGGTGGAGGCCGAAGCCTACTCCAACAACGATATGGCCATCGCCGCCGGTTCCCAAAACCCCGAGCGGGCCGCCATGGTGCTGGATATTCTCAAAAATGACTCCCAGATCAACCACGCGCTGCTCCTGGGCTTTGAGGGCGTCCACTACGAGTGGGCGGAGCAGACCGGCTACTACAAGCGCCTGGCCGATAAGACCAACGACTATACGCCCCTGGGCGTGTCCATCTCCTGGGCCATCAAGAACGGGGACGTCCGGGAGGAGTTTACGGACCCCCGGGAGAAGGCGATCTCCGAGGGCTGGGATGCCCGGGTGACGGTGAACCCCCTGGTGGCCTTCGTGTTTGACGACAGCGGTGTGAAGGCCTACGTGGCCGCCGTGTCCTCTGTGCTCAACGACTATGTGCCCATGCTGGAGCTGGGCCTGGTGGACGACGTGGACGCCACCATTGACGAGATGGTGCAAAAGTGCTACGATTCCGGGCTGCAAAACATCCTGGACGAGTACTTTGCCCAGTACGACGCCTGGCTGGCCGCCCAATAACCCATCACCTTTTGGAAAGGATACCGCAAGTCTGGGGGACAGGCAACTGTCCCCCAGACGTCTTTAGGAGGACATCCATGGAGCGCTATCTGGACAACGGCCTGTGCCGGGAAAAGGCATTTTTTGGTTTTGACTGGCAGTTCGCGTTGACCGACGACACGGCCCCGCCTCCGGCCGATGTCCAGTGGAAGGGCGTGCAGCTGCCCCACGATTGGTCCACGGAGTATCCTGTGGAGGAAAAGTATCCCAGCTGCGGCTCCGGCGGCTATGTGCGCACGGGCATCGGCTGGTACAAAAAGCGGTTCACCGTCCTGGCAAAGCCGGGGGAGCGGGTGAGCCTGTACTTTGACGGCGTGTATATGAACTGCGACGTGTGGCTCAACGGCGTCCACGTGGGCGGCCATATCTACGGCTATACCTCCTTTGAAATCGACGTTACCCGGGCCCTGGCAGCCGATGAAAACGAGCTGCTGGTGCGGGTGAACAACGCGCAGCAGCCCAATTCCCGCTGGTATACCGGCAGCGGCATCACCCGCAACGTATACCTGTGTAAAACCCAGGCGCTGCGCATCACCCCCTGGGGCGTGTTCATCACAACCCCGCGCGTCCTGGCGGACAGCGCCGAAATATCCCTGGAGGCCCGGGTGCTGGGGGGCGGCGAAAGGGAGGGGATGCGCCTTGCCACCCAAATCCTAAACCCAAAAAACAAAACCTGCGCCCACATGGAAAGCGCCGTCCAGAGCAAGGACGACGTGACGGTATGCCAGCGGATGAGGGTAAACAATCCCCGCCTCTGGGATATTGATCATCCCGCGCTGTATACAGCGGTCACAGCTGTTTACCAAAACGATATTCTTTATGACACCGTGGAAACCCGGTTTGGCATCCGCCAAATCGGCTATGACACCGAAAACGGTTTTTTGCTCAACACCCGCAAGGCGATCCTCCAGGGCGTGTGCCTGCACCATGACGGGGGATGCGTAGGCGCGGCTGTGCCCCCCGAGGTCTGGCAAAGGCGGCTGGCAAAGCTCAAGGCCATGGGGGTCAACGCCCTGCGCTGCGCCCACACCCCCCCGGACCCCGCCTTGCTGGATTTGGCGGATGAGATGGGCTTTGTGGTGATGGATGAAGCCTTTGACGAATGGCGGACCATAAAGGGCAAGGAGTTTGGCTCCAATACCCATGAGAGCAGGGGGTATTCCGAGTGGTTCGCCTCCTGCTGGCGGGAGGACATGGCCTCCATGCTGCTGCGGGACCGGAACCATCCCTCCATCATTATGTGGTCCATCGGCAACGAGGTGGGGGAACAGACCCAGGAGGAGGGCTGGAAAACGGCCCGGGAATTGGCGGGGCTGTGCCGAAGCTTTGACCCCACCCGGCCCGTGACCCAGGCCTGCGATCAGGTCAAGGCCGAGCCTGTGGCGGCTTATGATATCTTTATGGAGCAGCTGGACATCGTCGGCGTAAACTATACAGACCGCTGGCGGGAGCGCACCGAGGCCTTTTTTGACGAAGAAAAGCGGGAGCATCCCGATTGGCTGTTGCTGGGCTCGGAGGATATCTCCGTGGGGGGCAAGCGAGGGGATTACCGCCTGAAAACCGAGGAAAGCGTTTGGGGCAGAACCCCCTACTACGCCAAAATGCTCAAGGCGGAAAAGCTGTGGAAATTCATCCGCACCAGGCCCTATGTGCTGGGCAGCTTCCTGTGGACGGGCATAGACCACCTGGGGGAGTGCTTCTGGCCGGACAAAAGCGCGTCCCCCGGCGTGATGGATACCTGCGCCTTTGAAAAGGACGGATATTACTTTTATCAGTCCATCTGGCGCAAGGACCGGCCCGTGCTCTATCTCTGCCCCCATCTGAACCTGGAGATGGAGCCTGGGACGATCTACCCCGTGATCTGCTATACCAACTGCTGCCGGGTGGAGCTGTTTGTGGACGGAAAAAGCTATGGGGCGAAGGCCTATGAGTTTCCGGCCCAGGGCATGACCCGGCATTGGGGCCACTTTGACCTGCCCCAAGCGCCCATCACCACCAACGATCTGCACCTGAGCTGGGATGTTCCCTATGCCCAGGGGGAGATGGTGGCCATCGGGTATGACCGGGATGGCCAGGAGCTAACCCGCCAAAGGCTGGTCAAGGCCGGAAAGCCCGCCCGGCTGGAGGTGCGGGTGGACCGGGAAGCAATGGCGGCGGACGGGAGGGCCGTATGCCAGTTCGAGATCAGGCTGCTGGATGAACAGGGAAACCTGGTTCCCGATAATGACCGGGAGGTCTGCGCAAGCGTAAGCGGCGCGGCCCTATTGGGCATGGACAATGGCGATCCGGCGGATCATACGCTTTTTGCAAGCCCCAGGCGCAAAACCTTCCGGGGGCTGGCCTATGGCATCGCCCGGGCGTTAAGGGAGCCAGGGGAGATCAACCTGCGCTTCAGCGCGGAGGGCCTGGAGCCGGTGACGCTTATGCTGGAGGCAAAGTAGGGCAGCCGCTTTTCACCCGGTAACATTCACTTGCTTTTGGTTTTCCATCAGAAAAAGCCGGTACATATCGCTTTCCACAATGCCCCGCAGCACATGGGCCGCGCCCCGCTCCACATCGCTCATAACCAAGGATTGATTCCGGAGCGCATCTTTGATCTGCTTTCTGTCAGAGGGGATGCCGGGCATCATCAAATCCACCCCGGCGCGCAATGCTTTTGCCGAGTTCAGCATGTACTTCCCGGTGGTCCAATCCGTCATCACCTGACCCTCAAAGGCCCATTCATTGCGCAGCGCCTTGGTGCATAGATCATGGCTTTCAGCCGCGTAGACGCCGTTCACCCGGTTGTAGCTGGTCATCACCGCGCCGGGGCGGCCTTCCCTCACGGCAATTTCAAACCCCCGAAGATAGATTTCCCGAAGCGCCCGTTCCCCAACATTGGAAGATACATGCCTGCGGTTCACTTCCTGGTTGTTGCACGCAAAATGCTTGAGGGTGACAAAATAGCCGGGCTTTGTTTGAACGCCCTTCGTGATGGCCGCCGCCATTTTGCCGGACAAAAGGGGGTCTTCCGAGTAATACTCATAGTTGCGGCCACACAGAGGGTTTCTGTGAATGTTCATGCCCGGTGCCAGCCAATAGACAGCGCCGAAGGCTTCCATTTCCGCCTGCACCCCCTGGCCCAGTTCCTGAAGCAGTTCCGTGTTCCAGGTCTGCGCCAGGGACATGCCCACTGGGAAAGCCGTGGCATATTGATAGAGGGGCCGGTGCTTCTTGGGATTCCCAAACATCATCATCCGGGCAAAAGCGGGAAGCGCCTGCATAAAGGCCATCACCGGATTGACCATGCGCACCGTATTGCCTTTGACCACAGACACGTCAAACAGCCGCAGCCCGGCAGGACCGTCACAGTATGAAACCGAGGGGATTCCTTTCTTCTCCAGCTTGGCTGTGGAATATCCGCCGGCACCGGGAACCATGAAGAAGCGCTTTTTCGGGAGCGCCAGATCCATGCCGGAACCGATGCACAGCTCCACCTTTTCCTGGTCGGACAGCCCTGCCAGCAGTTCGTTGACTTTTTCGGGGAAATGGGTGGCCGCGTTTCCATAGCGGTGCCTGACCGTCTGAAAGACTTCCGCTTTCATTGTCAGCACGGGCACATCGGGCGGCGGGGCATGATCAGGAGCGGCATGGAGCTCGTCGAAGCCATTTTTCATGGGGCAGATGGCACTATGCTCCGACAGGATCACATCCCCGTCCAGCCGGATCAGCGCCACGGCCCGGGTATCCCGGGAGGATTCCCCGACCCGGACAACGTAATCTCCTTTTTCAAGAATGAATTGGGAACAGCTTGCGTCATAGCTGGCAAGGGTGGACATGTCAAAGGCAATGGAAACCTCCTGGGTGGCGTTGGGCGCGAGGGTTTCAGTTTTGGCGAAGCCCGCCAGGCGTTGGTATTCCTTGTGCAACCTTCCTGCGGGGCAGGACACATACGCCTGTACAACGGCCTTGCCGGGATACGCCCCGGTGTTTGTAACGGCGGTGCGCACCGTTAGGCCGGTTTGATCCGTTTGCACGGTGGACTCCATGGAAAACGTCGTGTAGCTCAGCCCAAAACCGAAGGGGTAACGGGGCGCAACCCCGAAGGAGTCGTAATACCGGTACCCTACGTAGATGCCTTCACGGTAGTTCTCGTGGAGGGTGTTTCCGCCCAGATGGCTGAACTCTTTGCCAAAGGGAACATCGTCATAGGCCATGGGCCATGTGGCGGAGAGATGGCCCGAGGGCGCAACCTTGCCGCTGACAAGGTCGGCAAAGGCGTGGCCTCCCTGCCCGCCCTGCTGGCAAAAGAAAACAATGCCCTGTATCTCCATGCCGTCCAGGGGGCTTAGGTCCAGCAATCCCCCCGCGTTGATCACAAGGACCGTATTTTTGTAGTGCTGGCAGCATTTTTGGATGTTGGAGATTTCCCTTTGGGTCAGGCAGAAGCTGCCCGGTTCCGGTTTGCGGTCCACGTCTTCCCCCGCTTGCCGGGAGACGATATACAGGCAGGTGTTTGTGCCGGGTGCGATATCGTCGTCCTTGATCAAGGGACCGGGGGGATTGCTGAAGGGATGGGCCAGGAGATAAGGGATGGCGGAGAAATGGAACAGCCCGGTACGCTTGCGCATCTCGGTCAGGTATTTTTGCTTGCTTTGGGCAAAGGTAAGCTCGTATTCATCCAGCCATTTTGCCGTGGCAATCCTGTAGCCCGCCTTCTCCAACCCTTCCCGGATACTGACCGCATGCCGCCCGTTCACTTCGCCGCTTCCGGTGCCCCCTTTCACGGTATGGGACGCGCCTTCCCCGTACAGAGCGATGCTGCCAACCGCCACAGGCAAAGCGCCCTGGTTTTGTAACAGAACAATGCTTTCCGCAGCGGCCCGGCGGGCAATTTCAGCGTTCTTTCTTTCCAGCTCCGTCACCGCGTCCGTGGTTTTCGCGTATGTTCTCACCATGAACATCACCCTTTGCCCGGCAAGCCTTTCTGCCGCTCCGTTGGATTTTTTGGACACCGGATACAAGGTTCTCCCTGTCTACCGCCACACCCCCTTTTTGTCATGTGACAGGGTCCATGCCTGGGCGCCTTCCTCCCAAATGGCTGGCTCCTCCTCCCAGGGGAAGCAGACGATGATTCCCCGGTACCTACGGGTGCTTTATTCGATGATTTCGATCATGTTTTCTTCCGGGTCCAAAACACAGCTTTCAAAGTATCCGTCACCCGTGGTGCGCGGCTCACTGTATACCGTAAAGCCCGCGGCCCGCAATTGCTCCGTTTTCGCATGGACGGCCTCCTTGCTGCCCACGCGAAACGCCAGGTGGATATACCCGGTTTTGAGGGCAGTTTTCACGCTGCCCTCCATATGGGGACGATGCATCAATTCCAGCCTGGAACCATTTTCAAATTGCAGGAAATACGTGGATAACCCGGTTTTGCTGTTGTGATACCCATGATTCGCCTTCGCGTCAAAATAGGTGACATAGAAATCCCTCATGCTCTCCAGGCCGTGAACATACATGGCAACGTGATCGATCCACATTCCTACATCCCCTCCCCGACTGGTTCATCATGCATTATACCATCATTTGAGTGCCCGTTCTATCGTTACCGTATGCGTTTGGCGTGGGTACTGGCGCAACCAACGCGCGCCAACCATGGGTTGATATGGTATAATCAAGGAGGAAGCCTGGGGCGGGGTCCGCTCCAAAACTGTTTGGCCCGCAAAAGGAGACGCGCGAATGATCTATTTCGACCATGGCAGCACATCCCATCCCAAGGCCCCCGGGGTGGCCCGGGCGGTTTCGGAGGTTTTGGAAAACGGCTGCTTCAATATCAACCGGGGAGCATACGCCGGGGCTTACGAGATGTCGGCGCTGGTGTTTGATGCCCGGGAAAAAATCGCGGCGCTATTTGGCTGCCCCACGGGCAGGCAGGTGGTGTTCACCGGGGGCGTCACCCAGGCCCTGAACATGGCGCTGAAAGGGCTGCTGCGCCCCGGTGACCATGTGGTGACCACCCAGATGGAGCACAACGCCGTGGTGCGCCCCCTGGCCCAGCTGCGGGAGCGGGGGATACTGGTGGAGGCGGTCCACTGCGGGCCGGACGGTATGCTGGATATGGGGGACATGGAGGCCAAAATCACCGGGCATACTAAGCTGGTGGTGATGACCCACGCCTCCAATGTGTGCGGGGCCATATTGCCCATCCGGGAAGTGGGGGCCCTCTGCCGGGAGCGGGGGGCGCTGCTGCTGGTGGACAGCGCCCACACCGCCGGGGTGCTTCCGATTTCCATGGAAAAGGACCACATCGACATACTGGCCTTTGCGGGGCATAAGGGGCTGCTGGCCACCCAGGGCATCGGCGGGCTGGTGCTGTCCCAGGAGATCGCGGAGCAGATGGAGCCCCTAATCGCCGGGGGAACGGGCAGCCATTCCCACCGGGCGGAGATGCCCAAGGAGCTGCCGGACCGGCTGGAGGCGGGCACCCTGAACCTGCCCGGCATCGCGGCTCTCTCCGCTTCCTTGGACTATCTGGCGGAGGATGGGGTGGACGTCCTCTATGCCCGGGAGATGGCGCTGCTGAAACGGCTGACCCAGGGGCTCCGGGCCATGCCCCAGGTCCGGATGGTAGGGCCGGAAAACCCGGCGGACAAATGCGCCGTGGCCGCCTTGGATTTTCCCGGGTTGGACAATGCCGCTGTGGCCAACCGGCTGGATGAGGAGTACGGCATCATGACCCGGTGCGGCCTGCACTGCGCGCCCCAGGCCCATCAGGCCCTGGGCACCTTCCCCCGGGGCGTGGTGCGCTGCTCCTTGGGGCACCAAAACACGGAAGCGGAAGTGGACGCGCTGCTGGCGGCCCTGAATGAAATTCTGCAAGGCAGGTGACGGATATGGAGATCAAGCAACTGGAGGTATTCGCCTGTGTGGCCCAAACCCTCAACTTTTCCAAAGCGGCGGAAATGCTGCATATTTCCCAGCCCACCGTCAGCGCCGGCGTCCGCTCTCTGGAAAAGGGCCTGGGGGTGCAGCTGCTAATCCGCAACACCAAGGAGGTGGCCCTCACCAAGGCTGGGCTGGAGTTGCTGGCCTACGCCCAAAAAATTTTGGCCCTGCGGGAGGAGGCGCTGCACAGCCTCGGCGGTCAGGACACCCGGGCCCCGGGCGCCATGGACATCTTGGCCTCCACGATCCCGGCCCAGCATTTGCTGCCGGAGATCATCGCATCCTTCCAAAAGCAATGGCCCAACATCCTGTTCCGGGTGCAGCAGGCGGACAGCCGCCAAGTGGAGCGGGAGATGGGGGGCTTCCGGTACGATTTTGGCCTGGTGGGAACCGTTCCCCAGGATCAAAGCCTCATCCACTGCCCGGTGTTTGAGGACGAGCTGGTGCTGGTGATTCCGGGGGACGCGCCGGAAAGCCCCCGGGAAATCCGGGAGAACTTCGCGGCCTATGTAACCTGCGCTCCCTTTTTGATGCGGGAAGCGGGCTCCGGCACCCGCATCGAGATGGAGGGAATTTTGACCAAGGTGGGCGTGAATCCGGGGGATTTGCAAGTGCGGGCATACTTTTCCGACGCCCACGGCATTTTGGGGGCCATCTCCCAGGGCATGGGCATCTCTTTGATCTCCAAAGTGGCTACCGCCCTGTATGCGGAGCAGGGGCTGGTGCGGACGGTGGAAATGCACAGCCCCCTGTTTCGCAGGCAAATCCACCTGCTGTACAACAAGGAGCGGTGGCTTTCCCCCATGCAAAAGGCCTTTGCCTACCATGTGCGGCAGTTTTACCGGGGGAGCGCCGGGGAGGAATGACCCCACAGGCCGTCCCATGCCATGCCAAAAGGCCGGAAGGAAAGCGCTTTCCTTCCGGCCTTTTGCCGCTCTTACGGAGTCACCAGCACGTTATGCTCCCTGCGGGGGATGACCTCTCCCACCATGCAGCAGGGAAGCTCCAGCGTTTCAAGCTCCTTTAGCAGCGCACCGGCGTCCTCCCGATCCACGCTGATCAGCAGGCCGCCGGAGGTCTGGGGGTCAAACAGAATCTCCTCCATGGGCATGGACAGGCCTTGCAAGCTCACCTTATCCCGCAGGAAATTGCGGTTTTTGGTGCCGCCCCCAGTGATGAGGTACTCCGCCGCCAGCCGGTAGGCCTCGGGGATGTAGCGCACGCTTCCCGCCTGTACCTGAATGGAATAAGCGGGGGTGACCATCTCGTTGAGGTGCCCCAGGAAACCGAAGCCCGTCACGTCGGTGCAGCTGTGGACCCGGTAGCAACCGGCGATCTCAAAGGCGTATTTGTTCAGGGTCTGCATGCTGCTGACCGCCTGGAGGTAGCTTTCCTCCGAGGCCTCCCCCGCCTTGTAGGAGGTGGTCACCATGCCCACCCCCAAGGGCTTGGTCAGGACAATCCGGTCCCCGATCTGGCAGCGGTTGTTGTACAGGATTCGGTCCGGATGCACGGTCCCCGTGACGGCAAGGCCGTACTTGGGCTCCTTGTCGTTGATGGAATGCCCGCCGCACAGCACACCCCCGGCCTCCAGCACCTTTTCCGCGCCGCCCCGGAGGATTTCGCCTAAGATGGCCGGGTCCTCCTCCTCCGGAAAGCAGACGATGTTCAGGGCGGATTTCACATCCCCGCCCATGGCATAAATGTCGCTCAAGGCGTTGGCGGCGGCGATCTTGCCAAACAGATAGGGGTCGTTCACCATGGGCGGAAAAAAGTCCAGGGTGTTGATGATGGCCAAATCGTCGGTGAGTTGGTACACCGAGCCGTCGTCCGAGGTATCAAACCCCACCAGCAGCCGGGGATCGTCAAAGCGGGGGATGCTGGAGAGGACATCCTTCAATAGCCCCTGGGGCAGCTTTGCGATGCAGCCGCCGCAGGCCGTGAACTTGTTGAGCTTGCGCATATCCATGGGCATCTATCCTTCCACAGGCACAAAAGCGCCGTTTGGCGCAACGCTGTAACAGCCTTCCATATCCTCGTGCTCCGCCGGCTTGGGGGCCGTATCCGCCCGCAGCCGCACGCAGACCCCGCAGGAAGCGCTGAGCTCCCGGGGAACGGGCATCATCCGGGCGGGCACACCGCCAGAGCGGCAATGCTTATGGAAGCGCATCGCCCCGTAGTGGGTGTAAAAGGTTACCAGATAGTCCATGGGCCCTATTCCTTGGTGAGGGTCATGGTATAGAGCCCGCTCCCGCCCTCCACCGCAACCTGGAACCCCTTGGACTGGGCGAAGCGGCTGCAGTTTTCCACACACACTTGGCTGTCCACCAGCAGTTCGATTTCCTCCGCCCCGTCGATGACCTGCTTCAGCCGCAACACCGGCTCCGGGCAGGAAAGCCCGCAGGCGTCCACGATTGTTTTCATGCCCATTCCTCCTTATGCTTTGGATGATTTTTTCACATTGAAGCCCGCAATGGCAAACAGGATGACGGCGCAAACAAAGAACGCGATCCGTCCGTTGGGGGTGGTGCCCGCCGCCGAGGAGGCTAGGCCGAAATTATGGGAGAGGGCCGCGCCGGCCAGGAACCCCAGCACCGTCACCCCGGCGTCGCTGTTGCCGCTGCCCGCCAGCACCACCTGCCGCAGCGGGCACCCGCCCAGCAGCACCGATCCAAAGCCCACCAAATACAGGCCCAGGATGTTCCAAAGCCATTCGGTATGGGCAATGGGCTGCCCGGCAAAGCCCAGCTTGAAGTTGCCGGTGATGAGGTTGCCCCCCAGCACCGTGACCAAAATGGCTGCATATCCGCCCACCATCCGAAAATCCTTGAACAGCACGGCATCCCGGATGCCGCTGATAAAGCACATGCGGGAGCGCTGAGCCACCACGCCCACGATGAGCCCGCCAGCCAAGGACAGCAGCAGGGGAGCCTTCATGGAGCCCGGGCCACTTTGGCTGAAAAAGAGGAACGCGGGCGCGGCCACCAGCAGCACCAGCATGAGGATGCTGGCCACAGGCAGACCCACCCCCTCCACCATGGGCTGGTCATAGCTGCGCCTGAGGGAAAAGCCCCGGTTCAGGAAGAAAATCCCCGTGAGGATGCCACCGGCGAAGCCCACCAAGCCTACCAGCGCGTTCAAATCGCCTCCGGCCATCCGCAGCACCATCCGCAGCGGGCATCCCAAAAAGATCAGGGCCCCCACCATGACGCACATGGCCAGCACAAACCGGGTAAAGGGGGAGGAGCCCCCCTTGGGCGCAAAATCCTTTTTGATCAGTCCAATGAGAAACGCCCCCAGGATAATGCCGATGATCTCAGGCCGGATGTACTGCACCGCCTCGGCCCGGTGCAAGCCCAGGGCCCCGGCGGTATCCCGCAGAAAGCAAGCGATGCAAAATGCCATGTTGGCGGGGTTCCCAAAGATTCCCAGCGCGATGGACACCAGACCCACAACGGCCCCCGCCGCCACAACGCCCCATTTTTTTACCATGATAGTGGCACGCCCCCTTCATGTTGTATAGGGTCATCATAACGGAAAATGGGTGAATTTTGAAATTGGAATGTCCGATAAGAGACGGGGGATTGATCGGGAGAAGTAATCATTGTACGGGCATTCGCCCAATCCCAGCGCCCTTTATGGCACAGCGGGGCGGATTGTGGTATACTACGGCATATATCATCAAAAATGGCAGGGCCTGTTTACGATATGGAAAGCCCTGGGCATATCCAAGGAATCCGGCGGGAAAAACAAGGAGGTACTTATGGCAAATCATCGGGAGATCACCAAGGGCGAGCGCTTCCTTTTCGCCTCGGCGGATATCTGGGGCGGCGGCGGGCAGACGGTCATTGCGGTCCTGTACCTTGTGTTCCTGACCAATGTGCTGGGGGTCAGGCCCGCGTTGGCTGGTACGACGCTGATGGTGGTCAAGATTTGGGACGCGGTGATCGACCCGTTCCTGGGCGTGATCAGCGATAATACCCGCACCAAATGGGGCCGCCGCAGGCCGTACTTGATCTTTGGCGGCGTAGGGCTGCTGATGGCCATGGCGCTGCTGTGGCTGCCGGTACGGTTCGGCTCGGAGCTGGCCCAGGCCGCCTTTATCGTCATCAGCAATATCTTCTATGCCACGGTGGCGTCCACGCTGGGCATAGCCTATAGCTCCATGAGCACGGAGATCACCACGGATTATGTCCAGCGCAACAAGGTGAACATGACCCGGCTGGTGTTCTCCATGGCGTCCACGGCGGTGTGCTCGCTTTTGCCCACCGAGTTCTTCACCATGCTCACGGAGGGGCGGATTTCCGTGGCGGCGTTTTACGCCATTGTGGTGGCCGGCTTTGGGCTGGTGTTTACAGTCCCCATCATCCTGGCGGGCGTTTTCTGCAAGGAGCGGGTCGCCTACGGTGATGAAAAGGCCCGCTTCAGCCTGGAAGAGCTGGTAAGGCCCCTGCGCCTTCGGGCATTTCGCCGCCTGGTGGCCCTTTACATCACCCAGGCCGTCACCATGGACACCGTTTCGGCGGTGGTGATCTATTACGGCCTGTATGTGGTGCCCGGCATCAGTTCCACGATTTTCCTGGGCATTTTTCTGGTGATGCAGCTGCTGGTGTTTCCGCTGCTGAACCGCCAGGTGAACCGGGTCAGCAAGACCAGGCTGTACCGAATGGGCCTGCCGGTATCAATCCTGGGCGCGGTGGGCATCGGCCTGTATCCGGCGGCCTGGCCCGCCTTTGGCGTCTATGGGCTGACGGCGGTGACGGCGGCGGGCTTTGCCGGGGCCATGACCATGAGCTGGATCATCTATCCGGATATCGTGGACATCGGGGAGCTTGCGGAGGGCAGGCGAAGCGCGGGGTCCTTCAGCGCCACCATGACCTTCATCCGGCAGGTGAGCTCGGCGTTTACGATCTTTGTCATCGGCAACGCGCTGGAGCTGTCGGGCTTTATCACCCCCACAGACGCGGTGCCCAATCCCAACCAGCCCCTTGGCACCACCTGGGCCATCCGCCTGATTATCCTGCTGGCCTTTGTGCTGCTGGGCGGCAACGGTTGGCTGGTGGCCGGCAGGTTGAAGCTGAGCCCGGCGGTGTCGGAGCGGGTGAAATACTTCCTGGACAGGCGGCGCAAGGGGGACGCGGCGCTGGACCCCGGGGAGCAGGCCGAGCAGGATGCGCTGATCCGCAGCTTTCAGTAGGAGGATGCCATGGCAAGCGAGCATGACATCAGCATGGACATCAAGATGGGGCCCAAATGCTTTGCGGACATCGAAAAGCTGGAGGCCGGGCAGGGGGCGGACGAAGGCCAGATTCTGCCCATCCTGGAATACATCGACAAGCGCTATGACTGCGCGGATTTTCGCATGGTGTGCATCCTCCGCAGCCTGTTTCTGTACCAACACCTGCTTTCGCCCGAAACCCTGGCGCGGATGAAGCGCAGCGTGCTGGGGTTCAAGTATTGGATGGACGAGCCTGGGGTGGACAGCATGTGCTATTGGAGCGAAAACCACCAGCTGCTTTTTGCCGCCTGCGAATACCTGGCCGGGCAGCTCTATCCCCAGGAGCGCTTTGCAAACGACAGAAAAACCGGGCGGCAGCACCGGGAAAAGGCGGAGGAGCGCCTTACCATCTGGTTTGAGACCCGGTTTACGCTGGGCTTTGTGGAGTGGCATTCCAACACCTATTATGAGGAGGACGCGGCCCCGCTGGCGTTGCTGATCGATTGCTGCCAGGACCCGGGGGTCGTGCGCAAGGCCACGATGCTGCTGGATTTGCTGCTGCTGGACCTTGCCATGCACAGCTATAGGGGCTTCTTCTGTGCCACCAGCGGCCGGTGCTACGAGGCCCAGAAGAAGGATGTGTGGCGGCAGGACGTGCTGGATATTGCAAAAAAAGCCTTTGGCTTCCCTCACTTGAAGCCCTGTGATTGTACGCGCCTTTCGGCGGCTTTTACGCTATGCCGCAACTATGAGGTTCCGCCCGTGCTGAAAGCCATCGCCTGGGATACGTCGGACGCGATCATCAGGGATTCCATGGGCCTGGCCCTTGGGGAGGTGGACGGCCACTTTACCGACCGGGGCGATATGCTGCGCCGGGGCATGTACCTGTGGAG
>JARKQO010000166.1 GCA_029974855.1 Eubacteriales bacterium | reverse complement strand
TGAAAATTTCCTGCCCCACCCGCACATGGGTGATGACGCTGCCGCCCCGCTGGCTCATGCCGTGGACCTCGCTGACCTTCACCTGGCAGCCCTGGGCCATGGCCAGCCGTCCCAGAATCTTGCTGGCCAGCAGCGTGCCCTGGCCTCCTACCCCCACGATGACCAAATCAAACTTGGGCTCGCTCATTTTGCTTCCTCCCCCCTGCGGCGGATGGCCCCGAAGGAACAGACCTTCAGGCACAGGCCGCAGCCGTCGCACTGGGCCGGGTCGATCACCGCCAGCTTCCCCTTCCGGCGGATGGCCGGGCAGGAAATTTTCATGCACTGGCCGCAGGCCTTGCACTCCCGCACCTCATACACGTCGTGGGGGCCCCTGTTCAGCAGGGCGCAGGCCCGGCGCAGGATCACGACGCTCACCGCGTCCCGGGCGGTTTCCTCCTTCAGAGCCGCCTCGGTATCCTTCAGGTCAAAGGGGTCCAGCACTCGAACATGCTGAACGCCGCAGCCCCGCACCAGCTGCTCCAAATCCACCTGGGGGGCTTCCTCCCCGTGGATGTCCTTGCCTGTGGAGGGGTTTTGCTGGTGCCCGGTCATGCCGGTGATACGGTTGTCCAGAATCAGCACGGTGATGGCCTGGCGGCTGTACACCGCGTCGATCAAGGGGGTGATACCGCTGTGCAGGAAGGTGCTGTCCCCCAGCACCGCCACGGTGTTTCGGGAAAACTCCTTGCCCCGGGCCCGCTCCGCGCCGCTGGCCATGCCGATGCTGGCCCCCATGCACAGGCAGGCGTCCATGGCGCTCAGCGGTGGCAGCGCCGCCAAGGTGTAGCAGCCAATGTCCCCCATGACCCGCAGGTTCATCTTTTTCAGCACATGGAAGACGCCCCTGTGGGGACAGCCGGGGCACAGCACCGGAGGCCGGGCGGGCAGGTCCTGGTTGGGGTCCGTTGCCAGCTCTTCCCCCAGCACCGCGGCCCGCACCCTGTCGGTACTGAGCTCTCCCTGGAAGCCCGTCAGGGCCTTGCCCTCACAGGGAATCCCGGCGGCGGCCACGTCCTTTTCGATAAGGCCTTCCAATTCCTCGATGACGATGAGCCGCCTCACCCGGGACGCAAAGTCCCGGATCATCCCCATGGGCAAGGGATAAACCATGCCCAGCTTCAGCACGCTGGCATCCGGCAATGCTTCCCGCACATACTGGTAGCTGCATCCGCTGGTGATGACGCCGATGTCCTTTTGCCGCATCTCCACCCGGTTGACGGGCATGTGGTTCGCGGCCTCCGCCAAGAAGGCCTCCCGCTTTTCCACCGCCACATGGCGCTTGCGGGCCATGCCGGGCATCATCACGTATTTCATGACGTCCTTTTGATAGGACTTCACGGGAACGTCCTGCCGCTCCCCCGCCTTGACCGGGCTTCTGGCGTGGGCGATGCGGGTGGTGAGGCGCACCATCACCGGGGTGTCCAGCTCCTCGCTGAGGCGGAAGGCCAGCTTGGTAAAATCCAGGCACTCCTGGCTGTCTGCCGGCTCCAGCATGGGCACATGGGCCGCCCGGGCGTAATACCGGCTGTCCTGCTCATTCTGGCTGCTGTGCATGGCGGGGTCGTCCGCGCAGACCCACACCAGCCCGGCGTTCACCCCGGTATAGGCAGCGGTAAACAGCGGGTCCGCCGCCACGTTCACCCCCACGTGCTTCATGCAGGTCATGGCCCTGGCCCCGGCCATGGCGGCCCCGAAGGTCACCTCGGCGGCCACCTTCTCGTTGGTGGCCCACTGGCAGTTGATTTCCTCATAATTGGCGGCGCATTCGGTGATCTCCGTGCTGGGCGTTCCCGGATAGCTGGACACCACCCGTACCCCCGCCTCCCAGGCGCCCCGGGCCACGGCCTCGTTGCCCAGCATCAGCCGGGTTTCGGGCTCCCTCTCCTGCCCTTGGACCCGGCCGAAAACCGCCTTTTCCAATGC
>JARKQO010000157.1 GCA_029974855.1 Eubacteriales bacterium | reverse complement strand
CGGCCTGCACAATTTTGGCGAAGGGCTGGCGGTCGGCGCCGCCTTTGCGCTGGGCGAAGCCGCCCTGGGGTCCTTCCTGGTGATCGGGTTTACCCTGCACAACGTCACGGAAGGGATTGGGATTGCCGCGCCGCTCGTCCCGGCCCGGCGCTCGGAGGAGGACCCGCCGCGCGCCGCTCCTTCGCTGCTGTTGTTTGCCGGGCTGGCGCTGCTGGCCGGGTTCCCGGCCGTGCTGGGGGCCTGGGTCGGCGGGTGTGCGTTCTCCCCGCTGCTGGGGACGCTTTTCCTGGGCATTGGGCTGGGGGCCATCTGGCAGGTCATTGTAGAAGTCACGGCCCTCCTGCGCCGTTACGCCGAACGGGAGAACACCCCCTGGGTTTCCTGGCTCAACCTGGCCGGTTTTCTGCTCGGCCTGGCAGTTATGTATTTCACCGCCTTTTTGGTGAAGTGACCTCGTCGCGGGGCGCACAGCACCCCGCTCGGGCAAGCCCAAAATCCCTTCCCTTCAGGGAGGGGACAAAGGGGTAGGTTCCCATAACGCTCTCTTCTGGAATCCGCCGTCCGGATCCCTTTTCCGGGGTCGCGCAACTCTCTTAGCCGTCACCGCGCAGCGTCCCGGATGCCTTTTTCCGGGATTGCGAACCCCCGCAGGGGGTGAAGCAATCTGCTTTTTCCGCCCGTGCTTCACCGCGCCCGGGGCCGCTGGGGCACGGCAGGCTTATGTGGGTCAACGCCATTTTGTGCACTGCCGCCCCGGGCCAAAACTCCGGGACTTTGCCCTACTATCTGCGCGGCCCTGGATGCTTTCTTCGGGGGTCGCTCACATCCTCTTGGAAGTATTGTCATTGCAATGGCCGGTGCTCTTCCGGCTGGATCGCGCAGCACCCCCGCAGGGGGTGATCGCGAAGCACCCCTGTGGGGAGCACGTGTGGCGGATGTTCTGGTCCGCCAATCTGCTTTTTCCGCCCGTGTTTCACCGCCTCTGGAGCATCTACCCCTTTTTCCCCTCCCTGCAAGGGAAGGGATTTCCACATCCGGGGTCGCGCGCGGGACCCCTCTTGCGCCTTTGTCTTATAATTAGAATAAGATGGCAAAGATCATCACCCTGATGACTGATTTTGG
>JARKQO010000153.1 GCA_029974855.1 Eubacteriales bacterium | reverse complement strand
AAAGAAGGGTGAATAGGACGTAGGAGCGCCCCGCATGCCGCGAGGCGCTCCCATATTTTTCAAAAACTCTTCCTGTTCCCCTTGGACCGTGCGCAGCGCGGTCCAATAGCGGGTCCAGGGCATAGCCCTGGCGGGGTTTGGTGCCGCGCCCCAAACGTCCCCACGTCTTCCCCCGTCCCCCCCGTTACTTCCCCTGCCCGTAATACGCCCCCGGCCCGTGCTTGCGGAAGTGGTGCTTGTCCAGCACGTAGGAGGGGAGGCTTTCCCGGGGTTGCGCCAGGGGCAAAGCCTCGGTGCGCCAGGCCATTTTGGCGATTTCCTCCAGCACCACGGCGGACTCCACGGCGGCGATGGCGTCCGGGCCCCAGGCAAAGGGGCCGTGGCCCCGCACCAGCACGCAGGGGACGGACAGGGGGCTGATTCCCTTTTCCTCAAAGTGGGCGGCGATGAGCTTGCCGGTTTCCAGCTCGTAGCCCCGGTCCACCTCCTCTTGGGTGAGGAAGCGGGTGAGGGGCACCGGGCCGTGGATGTAGTCGGCGTGGGTGGTGCCGTAGGGGGGAATTTCCCGGCCCGCCTGGGCCCAGGAGGTGGCCCAGGGGCTGTGGGTGTGCACGATGCCGCCCACCTGGGGGAAGCGGTTGTACAGCTCCCTATGGGAGGGGGTGTCGCTGCTGGGGTTCAGGGACCCTTCCACCTTGCGGCCCTCCAGGTCCATCACCACCATGTCCTCCGGGGCGAGCTTTTCATAGGGCACCCCGGAGGGCTTGATCACAAAGAGGCCCTTCTCCCGGTCGATGCCGGAGACATTGCCCCAGGTGAAGGTCACCAGCTCGTACTTGGGCAGGAGCATGTTGGCCTGGTAGACCTGCTCCTTCAGCCGTTCCAGCATGGGGCCGCCTCCTTATCCGCGAATCCGCCAGACGATGTCGTTCCACTGGAGCTCCTTGGCCAGCTGGGGAATGGTGGTGTCCTTGTTGATATGGATGAACTCGATGCCCATGATCTCGCAGAAGTCCCGCATATGCTCCGCGTCCAGGGCGTAGCTCATGACGGTGTGGTGCGCGCCCCCGGCCATGATCCAGGCCTCGGCGGAGGTGGACAGATCCGGCAGGGGCTTCCACATCACCCGGGCGGTGGGCAGCTTGGGCATATCCTGGAAGGGGGCGCAGGCTTCGATGTCGTTGACGATCATGCGGAAGCGGTCCCCCATGTCCACCAAAGTGACCAAAATGGCCGGGCCCTCGCCGGTGTTGAAGCACAGGCGGGCGGGATCGCCCCGGTCCCCGATGCCCAGGGGATGCACCTCGATCCAGGGGCGGTCCGCGGCGATGGCCGGGTCCACCTCCAGCATGTGGGCCCCCAGAATGCCTTCGTTTTCAGGGTCCATGTGGTAGCTGTAATCCTCCATGAAGGCGGTGCCCCCGGGAAGGCCCTGGGCCATCAGCTTCATGATCCGGTCCAAAGCGGCGGTTTTCCAGTCCCCCTCGCCGCCGAAGCCATAGCCCTTGCCCATGAGGTTCTGGGTGGCCAGGCCCATGAGCTGCTCCAGCTCCTGGAGGTCCTGGAAGGTGTCGGTGAAAGCGCCGAAGCCGCCCTCCAGCAAAAATTGCTCCAGGGCCACCTCCTCCTTGGCCTGGTAGCGCACAGCCTGAAGGTTATCGGTGCGGATATCGTACTTCTCCCGGTATTCGGCCATTTTGGCGTCGATCTGGGCCTCGGTGACCTGGTTCACCCGGGCGATGAAATCCCCCACGCCCCAGGTGTTGACGCTCCAGCCCAGCTTGATCTCCGCCTCCACCTTGTCCCCCTCGGTGACGGCCACCTCCCGCATGTTGTCCCCAAAGCGGCAGACCTTCAGGCGGCGGCTTTCCAGAGCACCGATGGCGCTGCGCATCCAGTGGCCGATGCGGCCGCGAATCTTGTCGCTCTCCCAATGGCCCGCGATGACCTTCCGGGGCAGCCGCAGCCGGGCCCCGATGAAGCCGTGCTCCCGGTCCCCGTGGGCGGACTGGTTCAGGTTCATGTAGTCCATGTCGATGGTGTTCCAGGGGATGTCCCGGGAAAACTGGGTGTTCCAGTGGAGGTAGGGCTTTTGCAGCTTGGTGAGGCCGCTGATCCACATCTTGCTGGGGCTGAAGGTGTGCATCCAGCCGATGAGGCCGGCGCAGTTGGGATCGGCGTTGGCCTGGATGATGATGTCGGTGATGGACTGGCTGTCCACCACGGCCCCTTTGAAGATCAAATTGCCCACGATGGCGGGGTCCCGGTTCAGGGCCTCCACCATGATTTTGCAGTTCTCCTCCTCTTGGCGGATCACCGCGTCGCCGTAGAGGGTCTGGGTGCCGCAGAGAAACCAGAAATCGTATTGCTGAAGCTTCATGGGAAAACCTCCTTTATTTTACTTTGCTACCTGTTTTTTCAGTTCCTTGAGGCGCTTCATCACGTCGTTTTCGCCCCGGCCAAAGTAGTCGTGCAAGGCGCGGTATTCGGCAAAGAGCTTGTTGTACACGGCAGCGTTGGCGGCGATGGGCTGGTAGACCAAATCCTTCACCTGGCCCATGGCCCGGGTGGCGGTGAACACGTCGCCGTACCCACCGGCGGCTTTCCCGGCGGCCACAGCCGCGAAGATGGCGGAGCCCAAGGCCGGGCCCTGGGCGGCCCCGGCGATCCGGATGTCCATGTTCAGCACATCGGCGTAAATCTGCATCATTAGGGAGTTTTTCTGGGAAATGCCGCCGCTGGCATAGAAGGCCTCCACGGCCACTCCATGCTCCCGGTAGTTCTCCACGATCATGCGGGTGCCGTAGGCCGTGGCCTCCAGCAGCGCCCGGTACATGTCCTCGGGCTTGGTCTGCAAGGTCATGCCCAGCATCATGCCGGTCAAATCCACATCCACCAGCACTCTGCGGTTGCCGTTCCACCAGTCCAAAGCCAGCAGGCCATGCTCCCCGGGCTTTTGCCGGGCGGCCAGCTGGGTCAGGTACTCATGGACGCCCATGTTCGCGGCCGCCGCCGCCTCCCGGTACTCCCCGGGGCAGCAGTTGTCCACAAACCAGGCGAAGTGGTCCCCCACGCAGCTCTGGCCCGCCTCATAGCCCGCGAAGCCGGGCATGATGCCGTCCTGCACCACGCCGCACATGCCGGGTACCTGGCTCTCCTGGGTGCTCATCATCATATGGCAGGTGGAGGTGCCGATGATGGCCAGCATCTTGCCGGGCCCGTCAATGCCCACGGCGGGGACGCACACATGGGCGTCCACGTTGCCGATGCACACCGCCGTGCCTTCCCGAAGGCCCAGCTTTGCCGCCATTTCCGCCGTAAGGCCCCCGGCCTTCTCCCCCAAGGAGGTGACGGGGCAGCTGAGCTTATCGGCAATGACGTTCTCCAGGCGTGGGTCCAAAGCCTTGAAGAAATCCTTGCCGGGATAGCCGGTAGTTTTATTGTAGATGGCCTTGTAGCCCGCGCAGCAGCTGTTGCGGGTCTGCACCCCGGTCATCTGCCACACGATCCAGTCGGCGGCCTCCACAAAGTGGTCCATGGCCTCGTAAATCTCCGGGGCCTCGTCCAAAATCTGCCACAGCTTGGGGAACAGCCACTCGCTGGAGATTTTGCCGCCGTAGTTGTTCAGCCACTTTTCGTCCCTGCCGGCTGCGATCTCGTTGAGCCGGTTGGCCTTGTCCTGGGCGGCGTGGTGCTTCCACAGCTTTACGTAGGCGTGGGGATGGTCCGCAAACTCGGGCAGCAGGCACAAAGGCGTGCCGTCGTCCTTTACCGGCAGCACGGTGCAGGCGGTGAAGTCCGTGCCCAGGCCGATGACGTCCTGGGGGCTGACGCCGCTTTCCTTCAGCACCTGGGGAATGGTGTGGGTCAGCACGTCCACATAATCCTGGGGATGCTGCAGGGCCCAAT
>JARKQO010000145.1 GCA_029974855.1 Eubacteriales bacterium | reverse complement strand
TCATTGGCGCGGCAATGGGAGAGCAGAACAACCATGTCCCGGAACATCACCGCAAAGGGATTGGCCTCCCGGCCCTTTACCTCCCGCAGGGCCTGTACCCCCCAGTGGCTGGTGGCGTCCACCGCCAGGTGGTAGCCGCCGATGCCCTTCACCGCCACAATTTCCCCGGAGGCCAACAGCTGAATGGCCCGGTCCAGGGCTTGGGATTGCCCCTGGGATTGCTCCCGGTCTTGCCTCCAGCCCTCCTGCCGAAACTCCCCGCCCCGCTCCACCCACGCCAGCCTTGGGCCGCAAGCGTTGCAACACACCGTCTGGGCATGAAAGCGGCGGTTGTCCCCGTCCGTATACTCCCGTTGGCACAAAGGGCACAGGGGAAAGCCCGCCATGGAGGTATTTGGGCGGTCATAGGGAATGGCGGAGAGGATGGAAAACCGGGGGCCGCAATGGGTACAGGAAATGAAGGGGTTCCGATACCGGGGATCGGCGGGGTCCCTCATCTCCCGCAGGCAGTCTTCGCATACCGCCAAATCCGGGGAGGGCATCACCAGGCCGTTTTCCTCCTCCCGGCTGGGCAGGATGCGAAAGGCCTCCGCCGCCCGCTCCCCCTGGGCCAGGGCCCGGGTGGTGCGGGTCAGCCGGGCGATGTGGCTGGGGGCGGGCCTGTCCCGCTCCAGGGCCGAGGCAAAGGCCTCCAGGGCGTCCCCCGGACCAAAGGCCTCAATGCGCACCGCGCCCTGAGCGTTTTGCACCGTGCCTGTGATGCCGCAGCGCCGGGCCAGGCGGGTCACAAAGGGGCGGAAGCCCACCCCTTGTACGACGCCCTCAATGTGAATCAGCGCCCGGAACGTTGTTGCCGAATCCATTGGCATACCTCGTGAATCCCTTCCCCGGTCTTGGCGGACACGGGGAGAATGGGCGCGGTGGGATTCAAGGCCCGGATGCCCTTGGTGAAATACTCCATGTCAAAATCCACATGGGGCAGCAGGTCCGCCTTGTTCAGCACGATGAGGGCCGCTTTCTCAAAGGCCAGGGGGTATTTGTAGGGCTTGTCCGAG
>JARKQO010000126.1 GCA_029974855.1 Eubacteriales bacterium | reverse complement strand
GGATTTTGTGAGCCTGCCCGCCCCTGAGGGCGTGGTGGCCCTGTACGAGGCCCAGGCGGGCGGCAGCGCCGTAGGCCATGTGGCCGTGGTCTCCGAACAGGGGTTCGCGGGCCCTGTGGAAGTAACCGTGGGCATGGATTTGGCAGGCGTCCTCACCGGGATTTCCGTGGGTGGCGAAGGCTTTGCGGAAACCAAGGGCTTTGGCGCCAAGGCCCAGGAACCCGCCTTCACCGGCCAGTTCGCGGGCAAGAGCGTCCCCGTGACCCTGGGCGACAACATTGACGTGATCAGCGGGGCCACCATTACCAGCAGCGCGGTGCAAAACGCCGTGAACCTCGCCGCCAAGGCCATGGGCGCCAGCATCGAGTTCACCGTGGTGGACACCCAGTCCTCCGCCACCCACTAAGGGCTGTCAGGTAAAAAGAGTACGCGCAAGGCCGCTTGTCCATAAGACAGGCGGCCTTTTGGGGCTTGGGGAGAAGATTCGGCCTCCGGGCTACTGGATGCAGAAGGGGCAGGGCACCAGGTCCCTGAAGGGCTCCCCGTCCAGCCTTCCGGTGTCAAAGCCCTCCATGGGCAGGTATTTTTCCGGCACGCTGGCGCAGTCCTCCATGATGTGGTAAAACCGTCCCCCGCCGGGAATGTAGTACAAGGTGGGCAGCTCCGTCAGCTTGGCGGCCACTTGGGCGCTGAGCCCCAGGGCCATCAGGCTGTCCACCTCAAAGTTATGGATGCCGCCCACCTCCCCTAAAGGAGAGGGAACCGTGACCTGATACAGCAGGGGATACAGCCCCTGCTCCCCGGGCAGCTCCCCCCGGTACAACACCACCCAGCACCGCACGTGGCCCAGGTTGTTGGTATAATGCTCGGTATAAAAGGCGATGTCCTTTGGCATGGCGGCCACCTGCGCCGGGGTGAGGGCAAATTCCTTTTCCAAAAAGGCGTCCGCCCTCCGGCAGGCCTCGGAAAGGCTCACGTCCGTGGCCTGGGGCACAGCCAGGGGGGCTTCCATGCTCCACCGCCCGGGGACGCTGCCAAACTCCGCCGCAAAGGCCGCCTTGTCCTCAGGGGACCAAAAGCAATAGGGCCCCCTGTCCTGCTCCCAGGCCTCGGTGGCGGTCCACACCCGGTAGTTTTCCGCCAGTTCCCCCTGCAGCCTTTCCGGGGAATCCTCCAGCTGCCCGCCGCCACAGGGCGGGAAAAGCCCCGGCTCCGTGGGCAGCAGCAGGTAGTAGGCCATGTCCGGGTCCCCGGGGCTGGCAAAGGCTGCCACATAGTGATCAGGCCATTTCCCCGGCTCCTCCTCCACCTGGGTCAGGGTCAGTTGAAACTCCTCCGGGTTCTCTTCCAAAAAAACGCTGTCCTGTACAAACTGTTCCCGGGCCAGCTCCCCGGCTTCCTCCCGGGTGATCTCCCCTTCCTGGGGCACGGTTGCGGCCTCTTGGGCCAAAGCCGACGGGGCCGCCGCCAGCCACAGGGCGATGCATACGCAAGAAAGCAATCCCTTGCGGATAGGTCATTCCTCCCCTTGCGATGTTCTTCCTCCCATCATACCACAGCTTTGACGGGGACGGGCCGTCATGATTGCAAATTCTTTCACAAAAGGCATGCTTCCCCTCCCGCCGCGAAATCATGGGAAAGCCGACCCTCTTTGGAGAGCGCCCTTTTTCATAAAAAATTCCACCAAACCCTTGACACGGGGCCAAAATGGCGTATACTATTTTTGAAGGTCAAAGAAAGTCAGTACGTGTGCCTGGAATTCTTTCCTTCCATTTCTTTGAAAATGATCGCCTTTGGCCCCTGGGAGCCAGAGAAGGAGGGATCTTATGACCATGCAGGAATTTACCGAAAAAAGCCGGGCCGCCTTGGCCTTCGCCCAGCAGCTCACCGTGGAGCACAAAAACCAGGAGGTGGCCCAGGAGCATCTGGCCTATGCTTTGCTGCAGGACCCCCAGGGCCTCATCTCCCAGCTGCTGACCAAGATGGGCAAAAACCCGGGCCTCCTCCGCTCCCGGCTGGAAGGGATGCTGTCCCGCCTGCCCAAGGTCATGGGAGCGGGCCGGGAACCGGACAAAATCTATATTTCCTCTGATGTGGAGCGGGTGCTGGTGGCCGCCCGGGAGCAGGCCCAGCGCATGAAGGACGAATACATCAGCGTGGAGCACCTGTTTTTGGGCCTGCTGAGCAAGCCCACCCGCACCTTGCAGGAGATCTGGTCCGGCCTGGGCCTTACCGAGGCCGCCTTCCTCACCGCCTTGCAAAGCGTGCGGGGCAATACCCGCGTCACCAGCGAAACCCCGGAGGACACCTATGACGTGCTGGTGAAATACGGCCAGGATTTGGTGGCCCTGGCCCGGAACCAAAAGCTGGACCCGGTGATCGGCCGGGATAACGAAATCCGCAGCGTTATCCGCATCCTCACCCGGAAGACCAAGAACAACCCGGTGCTCATTGGCGAGCCCGGGGTGGGCAAACCCGCCATTGCCGAGGGCCTGGCCCTGCGCATCGTCCGGGGGGATGTGCCCCAGAGCCTCCGGGACCGGCAGGTGTTCAGCCTGGACATGGGGGCCCTCATCGCCGGGGCCAAGTACCGGGGCGAGTTCGAGGAGCGGCTCAAGGCCGTGCTGGAGGAGGTCAAAAAGAGCAATGGCCGCGTTCTGCTCTTCATCGACGAGCTCCACAACATCGTGGGCGCGGGCCGCACCGAGGGCTCCATGGACGCTGGCAACCTCCTAAAGCCCATGCTGGCCCGGGGGGAGCTGCACTTAATCGGCGCCACCACTTTGGACGAGTACCGCAAGTACATCGAGAAGGACGCCGCCCTGGAGCGCCGCTTCCAGCCCGTGCTGGTGACCGAGCCCACCGTGGCCGACACCATCAGCATCCTCCGGGGCCTGAAGGAGCGCTACGAGGTGTTCCACGGCGTGAAAATTCAGGACAGCGCCCTCATCGCCGCAGCCACCCTCTCCAACCGCTACATCAGCGACCGGTTTTTGCCCGACAAGGCCATCGACCTGGTGGACGAGGCCTGCGCCATGATCCGCACCGAGATCGACAGCCTGCCCACCGAGCTGGACGAGGTGTCCCGCCGCGTCATGCAGCTGGAGATTGAGCAGGCCGCCCTGAAAAAGGAGGAGGACGAGGCCGGCAAGCGTCGCCTGGAGGTTCTGGAGGCGGAACTGGCGCGCCAGCGGGAGGCCTTCGCGGCCATGCGGGCCCGCTGGGAGAACGAGAAGGCCGCCATCCAGCAGGTGCAAAAGCTCCGGGAGGACATCGAGCGGGTGAACGCCGAGATTGCGAAGGCCGAAACCAGCTACGATTTGGGCAAGGCCGCAGAGCTGAAATACGGCGAGCTGCCCAAGCTTCAGGCGGAGCTGGCCCAGCGGGAGGCCGAGGCCGAGCGGGAGCAGGGGGAAAACAGCCTGCTGCGGGACAAGGTCACCGAGGAGGAGATCAGCCGCATCGTCAGCCGTTGGACCGGCATTCCCGTCACCAAGCTCAAGGAAAGCGAGAAGGAAAAGCTGCTGACCTTGCCCGAGGAGCTCCACCACCGGGTGGTGGGCCAGGAGGAGGCGGTGCAGAAGGTCAGCGAGGCCATCCTCCGCAGCCGGGCCGGCATCGCCGACGAGAACCGGCCCATCGGCAGCTTCCTGTTTTTGGGCCCCACCGGCGTGGGCAAGACCGAGCTGGCCAAGGCCCTGGCCCAAAGCCTCTTTGACGACGAGAAGAACATGATCCGCATCGACATGAGCGAGTACATGGAGAAGCACTCCGTCAGCCGCCTGGTGGGGGCCCCTCCGGGATACGTGGGCTACGAGGAGGGCGGCCAGCTCACCGAGGCCGTGCGCCGCAAGCCCTACTGCGTCATCTTGCTGGACGAGGTGGAAAAGGCCCATCCGGACGTGTTCAACATCCTTCTCCAAGTGCTGGACGACGGCCGCATCACCGACAGCCAGGGCCGCACCGTGGATTTCAAGAACACCATCATCATCATGACCAGCAACCTGGGCAGCCACCTGCTCCTGGAAGGCATCCGGCACGGGAAGATTCCCGAGGAAACCCGCGCCGCCGTCCTAAAGCTTCTGCAAACCCAGTTCAGGCCCGAATTCCTGAACCGCATCGACGACATCGTTTTCTACAAGCCCCTGGAGCGGGAGGAGATTGCCCAGATCGTGCGGCTGCTGGCCGGCGGCCTGCAAAAGCGCCTCCAGGCCAAGGACGTGGAGCTGACCCTCACAGACCGGGCCGTGGAGGCCATCGTGGACGCGGGCTTTGACCCGGTCTACGGCGCCCGCCCCCTGAAGCGCTACCTCCAAAGCAAGCTGGAAACCCTCATCGCCCGGTCCTTGGTCTCCGGCGAGATTCTGCCGGGCCAGAGGGTCCTGGTGGACGTGGACGGCAGCGGCGAGCTGACCGTGGGGCGGGAGGGGTAACGGGGTCGGGGGGCGGCACGGGGGGCAAGGGGCGCGGCCCCTTGCATCCCTGCCCGGGACTTCGTCCCGGGACCCGTCATGGCCCGTGCTACGCACGGGCCAACATAAAGCAAGGGCCGGACATGCTGCGTCCGGCCCTTGCAATTGGGTTCGTTGATCATTTCACCAAGGTGGGCCATATCTTCTTGGCCTCGGTATAAGCCGTATTGATAGAAGTCTGGTGTTCGGGATCCTCCACACTGCCGGTATGGGTTTTGCTGCCCACAAAGTGGATGCACATCATGCCATAGTAGTTGTTGGCATTATGAAAGTACGAGCCCTTGTTAGCCCCCACGTTAAACTTGGCCTGATTAAAAGAGGCGTCGCCATAGCCATGGGGCCAGCCATAGATGCTCACGCAGAAAACGCGGCCATTGACGTTGAGCCATGCCGGGCGGCGGTCCCACTTGCTGCCCACGCCGCCGTTTTTGAAGTCCGGCCATATGCTGGTACCGTTCTTGATCGCGTCAATGTTGCTGGGCCGCGCACTGTTGTAAGTGAAGCCCACGATGTCGCACATCACCTTGGTGTCGGCGGTGGAATAGGGCACGCAGTCCGCGTGGTTGCCGCCGGCCCAGCGGTAGATGGTGAACACCTTCTTGGTGGCCACATCCATCACCGTGGCCACGGTGTCCTTGGGGAACAGCGCCGCGCCGTTATCCCCATAGTTCCAGCTGGCCTTCTCCACGCTCTTGACGATGCCGAACTCCCCGGAGGAGGTCCCCGGGGTGGTACCGTTATAGGCCGCCAGCGCCGCCGGGAAGAGCTTGTTCCAGGTGTCCGGGCCGATGCTGCCGTCCACCTTCAGGTTGTACTTCCTTTGGAAATTCCGGGTGGCGCTGGCGGAGCCGCTGCCATAGTTGCCGTCCAGGGCTCCGGTGTAATAGCCCAGCACGCTCAGGGCCAGCTGCGCCGCGTGCACCCGCACGTCCCCCACCAGGTTGGACTCCAGCTTCAGGGCATAGGCGTACCCGCCGGTCCAGATGGTCCCCGTCAGGTACGTGGTCAGCGCTTCCGTCGTGAGGACCAGGTTTTTCACATCGCTGTACAGCGCGTTGTGGGCCTTGTTTTGATAATACAGGCTGCAGTACTCCACCCCGCCGGAGGTGTAGGGGGTGGGGCTCACCATTTGCAGCACCGTTCCGTCGGGAACGCTCACCTCGCCCTCCGTGGACTTTTCCTTGGAGGTGAAAAGCACCAGATAATTGCTGACCTTCACATAGGTCTTGGTGGAGGAGGGCACCACCCCGGCGCTGCCGCCGCTCAGGGAGCCGGTGGCGCAGTCGTCCCGCACATAGCCTATGATACCGCTGCTGGTTTGGATCTTATACCAGCCGTAGCCCCCGGCCTGTACCTTGTCCGCCAGCATGGGAACCACGTTGCCCAAGGCCAGCACGGTGCCCGTTTTGGTGCCGTCTGGGGTTTTCCGCACCCGGGTGCCGGGCTGGGTGATGGTGACGGTGCCGATCTGGATTGTGGAGCTGGAACCGGAGCTGCCGCTGCTGCTGCCGCCCGCGTTCACAAAGGTGCCCATGAGCCAGCCCCGGATGCCGTTGTACACCACCTGGTACCAGGTGACGCCCCCGGATCCCCGGGTGTCGATATAGGTCAGAGAGGTTTTGTTGGGCACCACGGCCAGCCGGGCCGAGGAGGTGGAGGTGCTCTTGCGCAGGTTCACACTGGCGCTGGTCCGCAAGGTACCGGTGGTGGAGGTGGAGGTGGATCCTCCGGTGGTGCCGGTGCCCCCCGCCAGGGCCAGGGGATACAGCAGGGCCTGGGTAATGGGGCCCGCGCTGCCGTCCACCTCCAGCTTGTGGGCCCGTTGGAAGGCCTTCACCGCGCTGTGGGTACCCTCGCCAAAGTTGCCGTCCAGGTTGCCGGAATAATAGCCCAAAATTTGCAAGGCCATCTGAAGGCCATGCACCCGCACGTCCCCGGTAAGCTTCAGCTCCCGCTTCAGGGCCGCGAAGCTGCCGGCCCGCCAGAGGGTGTTTTTGATGTAATCCGTAAGCCCGGTGGCGTCCAGCTTATGTCCGTCCACGTCCGCGGCCCGCACCTGATGGGGCTGGTTGTTATAGTAGACCCGGTAGTACTGGGCGCCCTCCAGGGTATAGGTTTGGTCCGCCACCAGCTGCAGCACCGTGCCCGCGGGCACCACCGTTCCCGCGCTGTACGAGGGGGTGGTAAAAACCTCCGCGTCCGCCGCGAGTTTCACATAGACCTTGACGGTCGAGGGCGCAATGCTGTCGGGTCCCGTGGCCCGGGCGGTGCTCAGCGGCGCCAGGGCTGCCAAAAAGCAGGCGCACAGCGCCAAGGCGGCCCCCCTGCGTAACTTCTCCCGGAACAAAGGACTTCTATTTTTCTCCATGCCGCCGCCTCCGTCTCACAACAATCCTGAACGCAAAAAAAGTGATCAAATTTGTTCTCTTCCTAACAGACGTTTTACAACCGCTCTATCGTTCTTCACTATATTACAAATTTATTACATTGTCAAGGCGAAATCCTTACTAATTTCCGGCTGTTTCCAACTTTTACAGCCTGTTTCAGGTTCCGATTCCGGCAATATCCTCCAAAAGCGCCTGAACCGCCTGGCTTTGGGTGGTAACGCCAACACAGAAGCGCACGGCGGCGTGCTCCCCGTCCACCTGCTGCCAATGGGCGAAGCCGTATTTTTCCCCAAGCCGGGCTATGACCCCCAGGGGCAAAATGGGAAAGATCTGGTTGGTGGCGGTGTCCGCCAGCAAAGGAAACCCCTTGTCCAAAAAGGCCTTTTTCAGGGCCTGAGCCCGGTTGTTGGCCCTGGCGCAGGCCTGAACATAGTGGCCGTCCTTCAGCATCGCCATGAACTGCACCCCCAGCAGCCAGCCCTTGGCCAGCATGCCGCCCCGCTGCTTCATGGCATAGCGGAAGCAGACCCAGGGCCCCGGGTTTGCCAGCACCACAGCCTCCCCAAACAGCAGCCCAGCCTTGGTGCCCCCCAAGGTGAAGGCGTCGCAGCAGCGGGCCAGAAAGGGCAGATCCACCTTTGGGTCCGCCGCCAGGCCATAGCCCAGCCGGGCCCCGTCCAGAAACAGGAGCAGCCCGTGGGCCTTGCAGCTGGCCCCCAAGGCCTCCAGCTCCTGCCGGGTGTACAGGGTGCCCAGCTCCGTGGGGTGGCTGATGTACACCATGGCTGGTTTTACCATATGCTCATGGGTAGCATCTTCATGATGGGCCCGAAGGGCCTCCTCCACCTGGGCGGCGCTCAGCTTCCCCTCCAGGCCCGGCAGGGCCAGCACCCGATGGCCCGTGGCCTCGATGGCCCCGGTTTCGTGCACGTGGATGTGGCCCGTGTCCGCGCACAGCACCCCCTCCCAGGGGCGCAGGGCTGCGGAGATCACCGTCAGGTTGGCCTGGGTGCCCCCCACCAAAAAATGCACCTCCGCCCCGGGGCACTCCGTCAGCTCCCGGATCAGCGCCCGGGCCTCGCGGCAGTCGTCGTCCTCCCCGTAGCCGCCGCGCTGCCGGGCGTTGGCCTCCACAAGGGCTTCCAGAACCCGGGGATCCGCCCCCTCCAGGTAATCGCTTTCAAAATGAAGCATAGGGCCTCCTTGTCCAAAATTATCTTAGTTTTTCCCGGCCTTCCGGCGTCAGGGTGAACCGGTTTTTCTGGTAGCGGAGCAAGCCCTCCCCCTGCATCCGGGCCAGCTCGTGGGACAGGGCGGAGCGGTCCACGCACAGGTAGGCGGCCATCTGCTCCCGGTTGAAGGGCACCGTGAAGCTGCCGCCCTCCTTGGCGTAGCGCCGCAGAAGCCGCAGCACCTTGTCCCGGATGCCCTTGGCGGAGAGGATGTCCATCCGGGCCTGAAGGTACAGGTTCTTCTGGGCCAGAATCCGCAGCAAGTTGGTGCGCAGCTGGGCCTGCTCCAAAGGCACCTGGAGCCGGGTTGCCAAGGGTCCCCCGGGGCCGGCCCCCGCCCTCAGGCCGTCGGGGAAAAACCCGGAGGCCGGCAGGCGCAGGTAGTCGCAGGGGCCGTGGGCCACCACGGTCATGGGACTAATGGCCAGGCCGGCCAGGCACAGGGTTTCCGCAAACAGCTCCCCCTTGGACAGCGCAGCGATCAGCGCCGGCTCCCCCAGCGCGCTCTCCCGGTGGATGTGGGCATGGCCGGAAAGGATCATCCCGATAAAGCCGGGGGGGTCCCCCGCCCGCAGCAAAGCCTCCCCGGACTTGACCCGCACAATGCGGGCCTGTAAGCTCTGCAGCAGCGCCGGGTACACCGCCGGATCGATGCCCGCAAACAATTCCGCGCTTTTCAGCAGCTCCTCCCAGGCCTGCGTCAGCCCCACGGCCTCCCCCTCCTTTTCCGGGTATAGCATATCCCAAATTCAGCGCCGCCGCAAGACGCTATGCGCATTGACTTCTCCCCGCAACCAGTGGTAAGATAGGCGTAGGCCCAACCAAAGGGCCTGTAAGGAGTGGATTTTATGGCTGTTTCCAAGGATATGTCCATTGGTCAGGTGCTGGCGTTGAACCGTGGCACCGCCAGTATTTTCATGGCCTTTGGCATGCACTGCCTGGGCTGCCCCCATGCCACCGCCGAATCCCTTCAGGATGCCTGCTTCGCCCATGGAGCGGATGTGGACGCCCTTGTGGAAAAGCTGAACGCTTTTTTGGACGGCCAGGGGTAACGCCCTACGCTCCGGCTTCAAAAAATCTCGCTAAGGAAAAGGTTTTGCACAAGCCCCAAGGAAATGTGGAAAGCATGGGTAACATGTGGAAAACCCATGGGAAACGCCAATGATGCAGATTCGATCAATCCAGGAAGCCCTTTTTCTGGCTGCGGAAATGGAGCGCCGCGCGGTTCAGCTCTATGAGCGGGCCCTGGCCATTCTCCGGGAGCATGGCCGCCAGGAGGAACCCCTCTATGCCATGCTCCAGCGCACCCTGGCCGACGAGCGGGACCATCTGGAGGGATTTCTGGCCCTTTACGACGGCATGGAGGAGCCCCTGGAGCGGCAGGTGATCCTCAGCGCCGTGTCCAGCGGCCTCCTGTTTGAAGGAGGCCTGATGGAAGCCATGCGCAAGGGTCTCCTGCGGGATGTGCCCAGCATGCTCCACTACGCCGCCCAGGAGGAGGAACGGGCCGCCGCCGCATACCGGAACTTCTCCCTCCAGTGCCGGGACGAAACCGCCGGGCAGATCCTGCTGGCCATCGCCTTTGAGGAGGACCGGCATCTGAAGGACCTTCTACGGTAC
>JARKQO010000108.1 GCA_029974855.1 Eubacteriales bacterium | reverse complement strand
TGTTTGAGCCGTTTTTTTCCACAAAGCCCCTCACCAAAAACTGGGGAATCGGGCTGGCGCTGAGCAAGCAGATTATCCATACGCATAATGGCAAGCTGGAAGTGGAAAGCGGCTCCCAGGGCACCACCTTTTTGGTTGCTTTGCCCTATTTGGGAGGGGCGATGGGGTAAAGGGGGGAGTAAAAGAAAGAAGGTCCATGCGGGGAAGTCGCATGGGCCTTTTGGTTGTGTGGATGCAAACCCCTTACCCCTTCTGGGGCTCTATGTTCCAAATTTGTTCCGCATACTCCCCCACCGCCCGGTCCGAAGAAAAATGTCCGGCGGCGGCGATGTTCCGCAAGGCCATCCCCGCAAAGGCCTCCCGGTTGGGGTAGAGCCGGTTCAGCTCCAGCTTGGCTTGTACATAGGGCACCAAATCCAGCAGCACATAGTAATGGTCCGGCTTGTGCCAGGAGGCCCCCTTCAAAATCGCGTCATACAGCTCCCGGAACATCCCTGTGCCTCCGTCGGACAGGGTGCCGTCCACCAGCGCGTCCATCACCCGCTTGATGTTCGGGTCCCCTTCGTACAGCGCCATGGGGTCGTAGCCGTCCCCCAGCCGCCGCAAATCCTCCACCCGGGCCCCGAACACCCGGTTGTTCTCCTCCCCGGCCTCCCGGAAGATTTCGATGTTGGCCCCGTCGTAGGTACCCAAGGTCACCGCCCCGTTCAGCATCAGCTTCATGTTTCCTGTACCAGAGGCCTCGGTGCCCGCGGTGGAAATCTGCTCGGAGATATCTGCGGCGGGGATCAGCTTTTCCGCATACGACACGTTGTAGTTCTGCACAAACACCACGTTCAGGGTTTGGCTCACCTCCGGGTCGCCGTTCACCAGCCCCGCGATCTCGTTCAGCAGCTTGATCACCGCCTTGGCCCGGAAGTACCCCGGCGCGGACTTGGCCCCGAACAGGAAGGCCATGGGCTGGAGCTCCGTGATGGAACCGTCTTTCAGGCCAAAGTACAGGTACAGAATGGACAGGGCCGCCATGAACTGGCGCTTGTACTCGTGCAGCCGCTTGATCTGCACGTCGAAAATGGCTCGGGGGTTCAGGGTTACGCCTTCCTTTTCGGCGATGTAGGCCGCCAGCTGGCGCTTCTTCTCCTGCTTGATTTGGTCAAAGCGCCGTTGCACTGCCCTGTCCCCGGCCAAAGGAGCCAGGGCCTTCAGGGCCGTGGGGTCCGTCAAAAACCCGTCGGAGCCCAGCAGCTCCGCCAAAAAGGCCGTAAGCTCCGGGTTGCACAGCCCCAACCACCGGCGCTGGGTGACCCCGTTGGTCTTGTTCTGGAACCGGCCGGGGTACAGCCGGTACCACTGGGCCAGCACGTCGGTTTTCAGCAGCTCCGTGTGCAGCTCCGCCACCCCGTTGACGCAGGCGCTGGCAAAGCAGGCCAAGTTGGCCATGTTCAGGGTGCCGTGATCCATGACGGCGTAGGCCCGGTGCTCCTGCCCGGGAATCCGGTTGGCCCTCAGGGTCTGGTTCAGCTTTCGCTGCACCTTCCGCACCAGGGGCATCAACTGGGGCAGCACCTTGCGGAACAGCGCGGCATTCCACTTTTCCAGGGCCTCCTGCATGATGGTGTGGTTGGTATAGTGGAAAATCTGGGAGACCATGGCAAAGGCCTCCTCAAAGTCCAGGCCTTCCTCCTGGGTCAGCAGCCGCAGCAGCTCCAGAACCGCCACCACCGGATGGGTGTCGTTCAACTGGATGGCCGCGTACCGGGGCAAATCCCTTACATCCTCCCCATGGCTCCTTTTGTATTCCCGCAGAATATCCGCTACGGAAGCGGCGGAGAAGAAGTACTCCTGCATCAGGCGCAGGGCCTTGCCGTTTTTGGAGTTGTCGTTGGGGTAGAGCACCATGTGAACGGTATCCGCAAAGGTGCGCTCTCCCACGGCGTGGTCGTAGTCCCCCGCGTCGTACAGGTTGAAATCAAAGGGCTCCAACGCCTCGCACTGCCACAGCCGTAGCCGCCCCACCCGCCGGGAGCGGTAGCCGAAGATGGGCATATCGTAGGGCACGGCCAGCACGGTTTTGCCGTTCATGGTCACGGTGACGGCCTCTTCCTCCCTGCGAACGGACCAGGGGTCCAGGCAGCGCTGCCAGTCGTCCGGAGCTTCCACCTGGAAGCCCTCCACAAAAGACTGCTTGAACAGACCGTACTTGTAGCGGATGCCGTACCCGTCCAAGGGCAAATCCAAGGTGGCGGCAGACTCCAGGTAGCAGGCCGCCAAACGGCCCAGGCCCCCGTTGCCCAAGGCCGCGTCCGGGGTCTCCTCCAGCTCCGCCAGGTTATGGCCCCCCTGAGCCAGCAGCTCCCGGGCTTCCTCATACAGCCCCAGGTTGTACAGGTTATTGAACACGCTGCGGCCGATCAAAAACTCGGCGGAGAGGTAATAGGCCCGCCGGGCGGGGTTTTCCATGCTGCTTTGGAAGGCGGGCAGCGTCAGCCCCATCACCGCCCTGGACAGGGCCGCGTGGAGCTGCACCGGGTTGGCCTTTTCCGCTGTTACCTGAAAGCGCGAGGCAAGCTCGTAGTGGAACGCCTCCTGGAGGCCCAAGGTCTGGTTCAAAAAGAATCCCTCCCATAGCGGCGGGTGATCTCCGCCATCTTTTCCGCCAGCTCCGGGGTCAGCTCTCCCTCTTGGAAACGCCAGCGCCAGTTGCCGCCCAAGGTGGAGGGCACGTTGATGCGGGCCTCCTTCCCCAGCTCCAGAAAGTCCTGGAGGGGGGCGATGGCGGTGTCCGCCACGCTGGCCCAGGCCCCCCGGATGAAGCCCATGCCCGGTCCCTCTTTTTTGGTGAGGGCCAGGTATTTTTTGGCAAAGGCCCGCTCCTTGGGCCGTACCGCCTGCATCCATTCCCCCACGGTGGCGTTGTCGTGGGTGCCGGTGTAGGCCACGCATTTTTTGGGGTAGCGGTGGGGCAGGTAGGCGCTGTTGCCGTATGGGTCAAAGGCGAACTGCAACACCTTCATCCCCGGAAAGCCCGTGGCTTTCAGCAGGGCGAACACGTCCGGGGTCAAGTAGCCCAAATCCTCGGCGATGATGCGCAGCGGCCCCAGCTTGCGCTTGAGGGCGGCAAACATCTCCTTGCCGCAGCCCTCCCGCCAGGAGCCGAACTCGGCGGTTTCGTCCCCCCAGGGGATGGCGTAAAAGGAGGCGAAGCCCCGAAAATGGTCCACCCGCACCACGTCGAAGAACTGAAAGGTGGCCTTCACCCGGGCGGTCCACCAGCGGAAGTCCTCTTTTTGGTGGGCGGCCCAGTCGTACAGGGGATTGCCCCAGAGCTGGCCGGTTTTGGAAAAGTAATCCGGGGGGCAGCCTGCCACGAAGGTGGGGGTCAAGGTTTCGTCCAGCAAAAACAAGGAGGGGTGCACCCAGGTGTCGGCGGAGTCCAGGGCCACGTAGATGGGAATATCCCCGATGAGCCGCACCTTTTTCTTATTGGCATAGGCTTTCAGGGCCGTGAACTGCTGGGCGAAGGCGTATTGCAAGAAGCAATGGAAGGATATGTCCTCCTCCAGCCGCAACCGGGCCGCCTCCAGGGCCGCCTGTTGACGGCTTTTCAGGGCCTGGGGCCACTGGAGCCAGGACTTATACCCGTTTTCCGCCTTCAGGGCCATGTACAGGGCGTAGTCCGGCAGCCAGTGGGCGTTTTGCTCCATAAAATCCTGATACCCGGAGGGCTGGAGCCCTGCGGCAAAGCGGGCAAAGGCCTGGCGCAGCACCCCAAAGCGGGTTTCAAACAGCCGGGCATAGTCCACGTACCGCTCCGCCTGGGGCTGGAGGGCGCTTTCCAGCTCTTTTTGGGTTAGCAGGTTTTGGGCGGCCAGCAGGTCCAAATCGATGAAGTAGGGGTTCCCGGCAAAGGTGGAAAAGCTTTGGTAGGGGGAATCCCCGTAGCTGGTGGGACCAATGGGCAGCATTTGCCAGTAGCGCTGGCGGCTCTGGGCCAGAAAGTCCATAAAATCATAGGCCCCCTGCCCCAAGGAGCCGATACCGTAGGGGGAGGGCAGGGAAAACAGGGGCAACAGAACGCCGCTGGCCCGCAATCAAAACACCTCTTTTGTTCCGCCGGAAAGGAGCATGGTCCCATAGGGGCCCAGGTTTTCCCGGCCCCCCTCCCAGGAAAAGGACAGCTCCTCCCCGGCAAAATTGTGGATCACCGCCACCTGCTGCTCCCCCTGGGAAACAGTGTAGGCGCACAGGGCGGGATGGCCCAGGTCCAGGGGAACCACCTGGCCCGTGTACAGGGCCGGATGGCGCTTTTTGGCCGCCAGCAGCGCCCGGTAGGCGTTGAGCAAGGAGGCCGGGTCCTCCCTTTGCTGGGCATAGCCCTGGGTCAGGCGCTGGGCCTGGTCCGCCTGGGCCGGGGGGTTGGGGATGCCCGTGGGGTCCGTGGCGGACCACAGATAGGGCAGGCGCTTGTTCTCGTCCCGGCCGGAGCCGGTCATTCCCAATTCCTCCCCGTAGTACAGGAAGGGGCAGCCGGGCATAAACAGGTACACCGCAGCCGCCAGCTTCTGCTTGGCGACGTTCCCCGGGAAGTACCCGGCGCTGCGGCCATTGTCGTGGCCGGACAGGAAGGGCGCGTCCAGGGCGGCGGGGTTCTTGGCCCGCACCTCCCGCTGCCAGGCGGCGATCTTCCCAGCCAGGGCCTGGCCCTTGCCCCCCTGGATGGCTTTTGCCAAAGCCCCGTCCTGGGTGGCGAAGGGGTAGTTCAGCAGGCTGTCGATGCCGCTTTCGTAGTAGCGGCTCAGGGTGCCCGCGTCCGCCCACACCTCTCCCACAAAATAGACCTGGGGAAAGCGGTCCTTGAGCTTTTTCACAAAGGCGTTGTTAAAGGCCGCGTCGTTTTCCTCATAATGGAGCACCGCGTCCAGCCGGAAGCCGGTGACCCCCTGGTCCAGCCAAAACTGGCCGATGGCGAACACTTCCGCCACCACAGCGGGGTTTGCCAGGTTCAGATCCGGCATGTGGGGGCCGAACACCCCCTCGTAGTAAGTGCCGTCCGGCAGGGCATGGCGGCCATTGCCCGGCTCCCGGAAGAAGTGGTAGTAGTCACGGTAGGGCTGCTCCCCGGCCAAGGCCTTTTGGAACCAAGGGTGCTGGTCCGAGGTATGGTTCACCACCAAATCCAGCAGCAAAGCCATGTCCCGGGCCTTCAGCTCCGCCGCCAGGGCCCGGAAATCGGCCAGAGTGCCGTAGGCGGGGTCGATGGCGTAGTAATCGGTGACGTCGTACTTATGGTAGGAGGGAGAGGGATGCACCGGCGTGAGCCACAGGCCGGAGAGTCCCAAGTCCGCCAGCTCCGGCAGCTTTTGGGCAATGCC
>JARKQO010000107.1 GCA_029974855.1 Eubacteriales bacterium | reverse complement strand
TACAACTGCCTGAAGCGCGCGGGCATCAACACGGTGGCCGAGCTGGTGCAGCGCAACCAGGAGGACATGATGAAGGTTCGCAACCTTGGCCGCAAGAGCCTGGAGGAAGTGGAGCAGAAGCTGGAAGCCCTGAACCTCTCCCTGCGCCCCAGCGACGAGTAAGCACCTCTTTGGGCCTTAGGAGGACCGTTACCCATGGCACAACGCAAATTGGGCCGTCCGGCGGACCAGCGCAAGGCGCTGCTCCGCAATCAGGTTACCAACCTGATTTGGTATGGCCGTATTGAAACCACCGAGGCTCGCGCCAAGGAAGTGCGCCGGGCTGCAGAGCGCTTGATCACCTTGGCTATCAACGAGTGCGACAACACCGTGGAAGTCACCAAGGAAACCCATAACGAAAAGGGCCAGCTGGTAACGCTGAACGTCGTCAACGACGCGCCCAGCAAGCTCCACGCCCGCCGGATGATCCTCTCCTACCTGTACGAGCTCAAGGATGTTCGCAAGAAGGACGAGGACAAGGACGACTACAAGGAGCGCACCAAGGATGTGAAATATCCCGTGGTGGAAAAGCTCTTTCGGGAGATCGGCCCCAAGTTCAAGAAGCGCAATGAGGAAAAGAAGTGCGCAGGCGGCTACACCCGCATTTACAAGCTGGGGCCCCGCCGTGGCGACGCCGCCGAGATGTGCGTGATTGAGATTCTGTAAGGATTCCGTAAGGAGTCTGATCCTCTGGAAAAGAGGACGCCAAAGCCCGCGCCGGAGTGATCCGGGGCGGGCTTTTGGCGTTGGGGAAAGGGGCAAGGGAGTCCCCTGCGGGGCGATCCCCCCTGCCCCAAGCTTCCAATCCATGGTATAATGGACGGGCAAGCGCAGGAAAGAGGGGCTCGTATGGAACAGCTGTCCGCTACGGTTCAGGAAACCACCTTCCGCAACGACGACAACGGCTACACCGTGCTCCGGGTGGCGGTGGGCCGCGCCCAGCATACGGTGGTGGGCCAGATGCCGGAGCTTTCCAGCGGCGAAAGCGTCACCTTCCAGGGGGACTGGGCGGAGCACCCGGTATACGGCCGGCAGTTCAGCGCCAAAACCTGCCAGATCACCCCGCCCACCACCCGCAGCGCCATTGAGAAATACCTGGGCTCCGGGCTCATTCGGGGCATCGGCCCCGCCACCGCCAAGCTGATCATCGCGGCCTTTGGGGAGGAGGCCCTCAAGGTGCTGGAGGAGAGCCCCGGGCGGCTGAGGGAGGTGCCCGGCATCGGCCCCAAGAAGGCCGCCATGATTTTGGAGAGCTATGGCCAGCAGATGGGCATGCGCCAGGCCTTGGTATTTTTGCAAAACTACGGCCTCTCCCCCAATTTGGCCATGAAGATCGCCAAAACCTACGGGGAGGGCACCATCCAGGCCGTGCGGCAAAACCCCTACCGCATGGTGACGGACATCGAGGGGGTGGGCTTTTTAACGGCGGACCGCATCGCCCTGTCCATGGGCATGGACCCCTCCAGCGAGTTTCGGGTGCGCTCGGCCCTGTATTTTCTGCTGAGCGAGGCCGCCGGAAACGGGGGCCATACCTACCTGCCCCGGCAGGTGCTGACCCAGCGGGCCGTGGAGATGCTGCGGGTGGAGGAGGAGCTGGTGCGGGAGCAGATTCAGGAAGGCCTGCTGATGAAGATGCTGGTGGGCCTGAAGCTGCCCGACTGCGAGGACGCCCTGTGCCTGCCCTTCTACTTCCACGCGGAAAGCGAGATCGCCCTGCGGCTCCATGCCCTGATGGAATCCCGGCCCTACAAGAAGGTGCCCGGGCTCATGGGGCGCATCGCCGCCTTGGAAAAGGAGATGGGCATCGCCTTCAGCCCCATCCAGAAGAAGGCCATCATCGGCGCGGTGGAGGAAGGGGTGCTGGTGATTACCGGGGGGCCCGGCACGGGGAAGACCACCATCATCCGCTGCATCCTGCGGCTGTTGAAGGAGGAGAACGACATCCTTTTGGCAGCCCCCACGGGCCGGGCCGCCAAGCGCATGAGCGAGGCCACCGGGGAGGAGGCCAAAACCATCCACCGGATGCTGGAGTACGGCGGGGAGGAAAACGTGTTCGCCAGGGACGAGAACTACCCCCTGGAGGCGGACTGCCTGGTGGTGGACGAGATGAGCATGGTGGACGTGGCTTTGATGCGGGGGCTGCTGCGGGCGGTGCTGCCCGGCACCCGGCTGATTCTGGTGGGGGACGCGGACCAGCTGCCCAGCGTGGGAGCCGGGAACGTGCTGCGGGATATCCTCCAGAGCGATACGGTGCCCAGCGTGCGGCTCACGGACATCTTCCGCCAGGAGGGGGACAGCATGATCGTGGTGAACGCCCACCGGATCAACCACGGGGAGCTGCCCTTGCTGAACGCCAAGAACACGGATTTCTTCTTTGAGCGCAAGACGCTCCAGACCGAGGCCGCCCAGTGCATCTGCGAGCTGCTGAGCCGCCGGCTTCCGGCCTTTTTGGGCTTTCCCAAGGGCCGGTGGCAGGCGGAGGCCATCCGCTGCATCCAGGTCCTCAGCCCCACCAAGAAGGGGGATTGCGGCTCCTTTGCCCTGAACCGGCTGCTGCAAGCCGCCCTGAACCCGGAGCAGCGGGGCAAGGAAGCCTTGGTGCACGGGGAGATGGAGTACCGGGTGGGGGACAAGGTGATCCAGACCAAGAACGACTACCAGCTTCCCTACACCCGCCGGGGACCCTTGGGAGAGGAGGAGGGGGCCGGGGTTTTCAACGGGGATGTGGGCTACATCCAGCAGATTGATCCGGCGGAGCATTTGATGACGGTGCTCTTTGACGAGGACCGGAGGGTGACCTACCAAAAGCAGCAGCTGGACGCCCTGGAGCTGGCCTATTGCCTTACGGTGCACAAAAGCCAGGGCAGCGAGTTCCCGGTGGTGGTGATGCCCGTGGTGGGAGGGCCCCCCATGCTGATGGCCCGGAACCTGCTTTACACAGCCTTGACCCGGGCCAAGCAGCTGGTGGTGCTGGTGGGCCGGGAGGAGGTCATCGCCCAGATGGTGCGCAACGACCATGTGGCCACCCGGTACACCACCCTCAGAACCAGGCTGGAGGCCTTGGTAGGATGAAGGCGGTTGCCCGGGGGCTGAGGGCCTTGGCCTCCCTTTGCTTTCCCCAGAACACCTGCTGCCACCTTTGCGGGAACCCCCTGCTGGAGCCGGGGGAGGACTGGCTCTGCGCCCCCTGCCGGGAGGCCCTGTCCCGGGACGTTCTGATTCCCGGGGACCAGCCCTTTTTTCTCAGCGAGCTGCTGCCCTGCTCCTACGCGGCCTTTGCCTACCAAGGGGCAGCCCGGGAGCTGGCGCACAGCCTGAAATACGGCGGCGACCACTGGGCTGCCCGGCCCTTGGCCCTGGGCATGGCCGCCACCTTGGCTTTGGCCCCGGGCCCCGCCCAGGGGGAACTGTTGGTGCCCGTTCCCCTGCATCCCAGGCGGCAGCGCCTGCGGGGCTTCAACCAGGCGGAGGTCCTCTGCCGGGCTTTGGCTTTGCACCTGGACCTTCCCGTGGCGCCCCGGGCCCTGAAGCGCATCCGGGCCACCCGCTCCCAGGTGGGCCTGGACCTGTCCCAGCGCCAGCGCAACCTGCGGGGGGCCTTTGAGGTGGCGGATATCCCGGCGGTGTACGGCAGGCGGGTTCTGCTGGTGGACGACGTGTGCACCACCGGGGCCACGGCCTTGGCCTGCGCCCAGGCGCTGCGGGCCTGCGGCGCCTGGGAGGTGCGACTGCTGACCGCTTGCAAGGCCTGAGCCGCCGGTATACCCATCCCCTCCCCGGGGCATACTCCTTCGGTATGCATCAGGGAGGGGATGGGCGTATGGCGGACCTTTTGCAAGTGGTTTTGTCCAGTCTGTTGTCCGTGGTGGCTTTGTTCTTCATCACCAAGTGGCTGGGCAACCGCCAAATGAGCCAGCTGACCCTCTTTGACTATATCGCGGGGATCTCCATGGGTTCCATCGCGGGGGAAATCGCCGTTCACCCCTCCGAGGGGGGATGGCTGGGACTGTTGGCCCTGGTGATCTACGGCGGGGCCACAGGCCTCATCAACGTAGCGGATACCCATTCTTTGCGCCTGCGCCGCTTCATTTTGGGGGAGCCTTTGGTGCTGTTTTCCCGGGGGACCCTCTACTTTCAAAACCTGAAAAAGGCTAAGCTGGACCTGAACGAATTTCTGACCGAATGCCGCGCCGGGGGCTATTTTGACCTGTCCCAGCTGCAAATGGTGATTTTGGAGGTAAACGGCAAAATGAGCTTTCTGCCTTTGGCGGAGAACCGGCCCCTGACCCCCGCCGACATGAGCCAGGCCCCGGCCTCCCCGGAGCCGTCGCTGCCGGTGATCCTGGACGGCCGGGTGGTGAGCCAGGCCTTGCACTCCCTGGGCTTTGACGAAGGCTGGCTCCAAAAGGGCTGGGAGAAGCAAGGGTTCACCCGGCCTGAGGATATTCTGCTGGGCATGGCCAACCGGGAGGGGGACCTGAGCCTGTATGAAAAGACCTGGGAAGCGGCGAAGATAGAGTTCTAGGGGGATGTGGCTATTGGGAAGCTCCGGGCCTTGGCTCCCTCTCCCCGGCCCACTTCTCCAGGGTTCCTTCCCCCAGTCCCAGCTTTAGGGCAGCCGAAACCCAGTCCTGGGGCGGCAAGGCCACAAAGCCCATCCGCTCCCCGGTGCGGGGATGGTCAAAGCTCAAATATCCGGCGTGGAGCATCAGCCTGGGCGCTTTCACGCCGTTTTTGTGCCCGTAGAGGGGGTCCCCGGCCACGGGATGGTGAATGTGCCGCATATGCACCCGGATTTGGTGGGTGCGGCCCGTGTCGATCTTCACATCCAGCAAGGAGCAGTCCTTCATGGCCTCCAGCAGCCGCCACCGGGTCAGGGCCTCCCGGCCCCGGGGGTCCGCCGCCATCTTTTTGCGGTCCCGCTGGCTCCGGGCGATGGGAACGTCGATGAGGCCGCTTTCCTCCTTCATGGCTCCCTCCACCACCGCCAGGTAGCGCTTCTCCATGGCGCGCCGGGCCAACTGCCTGCTTAAGGCCAGGTGGGCCCCGTCGTTCTTGGCCACCAGCAGCAGGCCGCTGGTATCCTTGTCCAGGCGGTGGACAATGCCCGGGCGCTTCACCCCGCCGATGCCGCTGAGGCCCTCCAGGGCGAAGAGCAGCGCGTTCACCAAGGTGCCGCTTTCGTTCCCCGCCGCCGGGTGCACCACCATGCCATAGGGCTTCACCACCACAGCCAGATCGCCGTCCTGGTAGAGGATTTCCAGGGGGATGTCCTCCCGCTCCACGGGGGAGTCCACGGCCTGGGGCGCCTCCATGGACAGCTCCGCCCCGGGGGCCACCCCCTGGGAGGCCTTCGCCGCCGGCTGGCCGTCCACCAGCACCCGGCCCTGATCAATGGCCTTGGCGCAGGCGGAGCGGCTGCCTCCGAACAGCTCGCACAGCAGCACGTCCAGCCGTCCGCTACGGGGCGCTTGCCCCTTCATCCTCTGCACGCTTCTCTCTCCAATCCCGGGGGCGCAGCAGCAGGCTCACCACCAGCATCACCACCCCCGCGCAAATGGCGATGTCCGCCACGTTGCACACAAACCAGGGCAGCCAGGGGAAGTAGATCATGTCCACCACATAGCCAAAGAGCAGCCGGTCCAGGAAGTTGCCCACAAAGCCCCCCAGCATCAAGGCGCTGGCCACCCGCTTGAACCGGGTGGGCTCATAGCGCCGCCCCAGCAGCACCCACACCACCACTGCCACCACGGGCAGCGCCAGATTGGCCAGCCATTGGCCCGCCAAAAAGCCCAGGGCCATGCCCCTGTTCTGGGTGTAGCGCATCTCCAGCAGCCGGTGGAGGACCACCAGGCCCCTCCCGCCCCTCAGCGCCGCAGCGGCCCACAGCTTGGCGGCCCGGTCCAAAACCGCCACAGCCGCCAAAATGCCCCAAAACAACAGCATGGCCTACCCCCTACTCCAGCCTTTTTTGAACGATGGATACAATCTGGGCCAAAGCGTCCCCGATCAGGGGCAGATTGCGCTTGGCCAGATTTTGCAAAATCAGCACCAGCACGGCCCCCAGAATGGTAAAGCCCACCGCCATGCCCACCCCCCGGGCCACGCCCCCCAGGAAGTTGGACCAGAACACCCGGCGCTTGTCGTCCGCGTAGCGCACGTAGTCCGCCAGGCCCAGCCGCTCCATGTGGGCGATCCAGCGGTCGATCTGCCGGGCCGCCAAGCCGGCCTTGCCCTCCGGCCCGGGGGAGGCGGCGGGCGTGGCGGGTTCCGGGCTCTCAGGGGCCTGAGGGACGGACGCCGCTTGCGCGGGCTCCCGGGGTTCGCAGGGCTCCCGGGATTCCCCTGGTTCCCCGGGTTCTCCGGGCTTCTCCGGCGGCCGCCAATCCCCCATGGGCACACACCTCCTCATCCGGCATTGTGCCCAATCCCACGGCAAATATTGCCTTCCCATCATATCAAAAAGGGGCGTTCCTGGCAAGGGAAGGGGCAGGGAGAATCTCCTCCGGGGACAAACCGGCGGCAAAACAAAATCAAAGGCCTTACCCATGAGGCCCGGTGGCATTTTGCCTCCGCTTGTGGTACAATGCGGAAATGAAGGGGACAGGCGGTTTGCCTGGTTCCCGGCCCCCGGGAGGAAAGGGAGGGAAAGGGATGGCACAGTACAGCTGCCCCCATTGCGGGAAAGAGCAGGAATGGAAGGACGGGGCGGCCTTTTGCCCCTATTGCGGCGGAGCCCTGGGCCAGGCGCAGCCCAAGGAGGAGGAGCCTCAGGAGGCCCTGGAGCTGGCCCGGAAGGCCCAGGAGCTCAGCGACCCCAAGAAGCGCTTTGAGCTGCTGACCCAGGCCCAGCAGCGTTTCCCGGACAGCCTGGCCATTGCCAGGGAGCTGCTGTTTCTGGGCAGGCTCCACCAGCGCACAGGCCGGGACGTGGACTTTTCCGTAATCAAATGCCATCTGTGGATGCTGTACCTGAAGCCCAAGGACTTTTCCCAGAAGAAGCAGGAGGAGATGCGCCGCGAGTTCTTCGACCATCCCCAGCTGGACAAATGCCTGGAGCTGAGCCCCCATGGGGAGGCCTTTTTGCGGGAATACCTGGTCCGCCTGGGGCTGGAGTTCATCCGGCTGTTTTTGCGGGGGGACTCCGTATATATGCGCCGTATCTTCGGCTTCGGCATGGACAGCCGGGCCCCCAAGCTGCTGGCGGACCCGGTGAGCGCCATGATCCAGAACATCCGCCAGGACGGGGAGCTGCCCCCCCAGCGCCAGGAGCTGCTGGCCTGGGCCTTGTACCAGGCCTTCACCCAGGACATGGCCGGGGAGACCAAGTGGCTGGAGGAGGCCCTGCGCAAGGAGGGCCTGCCGGTGCCCAGGGGGTAGGCCCCGGCTCGGCCGCCCTATTGTCACGGCCCGGGGCCCCAAAGCCCCGGCTAGGAGGAAACAGCATTGCAAGGAATCCGCAACCCATTTCGCCGGGAGCAGGGCAACGGCTCGGGCCAGGTCCAGCCCCGCAGCGCCCCCCAGGGCATGCCCAGGGATGTGCCCAGCCAGGGCCGGGTGCCCCCGCGCCCCGAAAAGCCCAAGGACGTGCTGCCCCCCCAGGCGGCCCTCACCAACGAGGAAGCGGCCCAGCCCCCTCCCAAGCGCTGGGTGGTGATCCTGAAGCGGATCTGCCTGGGGGTGCTGGGGGTGCTGGCCCTGGCCTTGGTGTACGTGTTTTTGCTGCTGGGGGAGCCGGACAGCATGGCCGTGGAAGCCCCGCCCCTCCAGGAGGAGAAGATCCGGGTGCCCATGGCGGCGATCCAGGCCACGGGCAGCGCCGACCTTCCGGGGTTGGCGGCCAGCTTCGGCAAGCCCATTTTGGCCCTGTACGGGGGGCTGAGCCTTCAAAAGTGCACCTTGTACGACACGGCCTTTCAGGGGACCTATGCCCGCCGGGCCGTGCTGGAGTACGCCTTTGAGGACGGCCAGACGCTGGTGGTGGAAAGCCTGCGGCCCACCCAGGCCGTGGCCTTGCTGGAGGCGGGGCGGCAGGCCAGCCTGAGCCTGTACAGCCTGTACGCTTTGGCTGGCATCGACGCCGTGCGCATGGACAATGCCCAGAGCATCTGCATCTTCGGCCAGCAGGACGGGGCGGTGTACGCCGTCACCTGCCCCAAGGCCCACAGCGGCGATTTGGCCGCGCTGCTGAAGCAAACCACCCTGTTGCAGCCCAAGGCCCCGGGCTCGTAAGGAAGAGGCCGATCCCATACCAAAGGAGCATCCCCCCCATGAAAGAACAACGCCATACCATGAAGACCTCCGTGCTGCTGAAGCGCTTCCTTCCCTACTACCGCAAGTATTGGGGCATTTTGGCCCTGGATTTGCTCTGCGCCGCCCTGACCACCTTGTGCGACTTGGCTTTGCCGCTGATCGTGCGCAACATCACGGATTTGGCCGCCAACCATTTGGCGCTGCTCACCGTGGGCTACGTGCTGCGGGTGGGGGCCCTGTACGTGGCACTGCGGGTGATTGACGCGTTGGCCAACTACTACATGAACTCCACCGGGCACATCATGGGCACCAGGCTGGAGAGCGACATGCGCCACGACCTGTTCGCCCACCTCCAGCGCCTGGATTTCTCCTATTACAGCAACGCCAAAATCGGCCAGATCATGTCCCGGATCACCAGCGATCTGTTCGAGGTGACGGAGTTTGCCCACCACTGCCCGGAGGAGTTTTTGATCGCGGTGGTGAAGATCACCGCCTCCTTCGTGATTTTGATGGGGGTCAACCCGGTGCTGACGCTGATCATCTTCGCCATTTTGCCGCTGATGCTGGTGAGCGTGCGCTACTTCAACCGGCTGATGCGGCAGGCGTTCCAGGAGCGGCGGCATCAGGTGGGGGAGATCAACGCCCAGGTAGAGGACAGCCTGCTGGGGATCCGGGTGGTGAAGTCCTTTGCCAACGAGCCCATGGAGGTGCACAAGTTCCAGGAGGGGAACCAGCGCTTCGTGAACATCAAAAGCCTCAGCTACCGCTACATGGCCGGGTTCCACACCAGCGTGCGGGCCTTTGACGGGCTGATGTACATCGTGGTGGTGGTGGCAGGGGCGCTGTTTTTGATGAAGGGCGCCATCACCGCCCCGGATTACATGGCCTATCTGCTGTATGTGAGCATGCTGCTGACCTCCATCCGCAGGATCGTGGAGTTTACGGAGCAGTTCCAGCAGGGCATGACCGGCATTGAGCGCTTCTGCGAGATCATGGACGTGGAGCCGGACATTCAGGACGCCCCGGACGCGGTGGAGCTGAAGGACGTACAGGGGGAGATCACCTTTGAAAACGTGAGCTTCCACTATGACGACGATGAGAAAACCGTGCTGGCGGATTTGAACCTTCATGTGCAGCAGGGCCTGCGGGTGGCCTTGGTGGGCCCCAGCGGCGGCGGCAAAACCACGTTATGCAACCTGATCCCCCGGTTTTACAACGTGACCTCCGGGCGGATTTTGATTGACGGCCAGGACATTGCCCATCTGACCCAGAAAAGCCTGCGGGAGAACATCGGCGTGGTGCAGCAGGACGTGTATATGTTCAGCGGCACCGTGTACGACAACATCGCCTACGGGAAGCCCGGGGCCTCCCAGGAGGAAGTGGTGCTGGCGGCCCAAAGGGCCGGGGCCCACGAGTTCATCCTGCAGCTGCCTGATGGGTACCACACCTTTGTGGGAGAGCGGGGGGTGAAGCTCTCCGGCGGCCAGAAGCAGCGCGTCTCTATCGCCCGGGTGTTCCTGAAAAACCCGCCGATCCTAATTCTGGACGAGGCCACCAGCGCCTTGGACAACGAGAGCGAGCGGCTGGTGCAGCAGTCCTTGGAGGAGCTGAGCGTGGGCCGCACCACCTTCACCATCGCCCACAGGCTCACCACCATCAAAAACGCCGACACCATCTGGGTGCTGACGGAAAAGGGCGTAGAGGAGCAGGGCACCCACCAGGAGCTCATGGCCCGCAGGGGCAAGTACTATCAGCTATACCGCATGTATACGGAGGAAAACCTATGAGCTTGCACTTTCGGGTGGTAAAGCCGGAGGAACACCAGAGCCTTTGCGAGCTGTTCCGCAAGGTGATCGCGGACATGCGCCGCCGGGGCCTGAGCCAGTGGGAGTGGGGCGCGTACCCCAACCCGGACATCCTGCGGGAGGACATCGCCCAGGGCGTCCTCTACCGGATGGACGAGGACGGGCGGCTGGTGGGGGCCTTTGTGATCTCCCCCAGGCAGGAGGAGGTGTACGGGGGCCTGGCCTGGCATTTTGGCCTGCGGCCCGCCACCCTCCACCGGCTGGCCTTGGACCCGGCCTGCTTTGGCCTGGGCCTGGCCCAGCAGGCCC
>JARKQO010000095.1 GCA_029974855.1 Eubacteriales bacterium | reverse complement strand
CTCGGTGAGGTAGCGCTCGTGCTCGGTCTGGAGGTCCATGCCCCACTGCACCGGGTACTCAAAGGCCTGGCCGCTGGCCTGGAGGATCTCCACGGCCTGGGTGTAGGGGCAGCGGGCGAAGCCGCTGTCCACAATGCCTTGCAGCCGGGCCAGCAGGCCCTTTTCCACAAAGCTGTCCAGAAAGGCCATCTCCTCGGGGGCCTGCTCCAGGATGCCGCCAATGACGTACTTGAGCATGTCCTCGGCCAGGTCCATGTCGTCAAACAGGTCCGCGAAGGCGATTTCCGGCTCCAGCATCCAGAACTCGGCGGCGTGGCGGGGGGTGTTGCTGTTTTCCGCCCGGAAGGTGGGGCCGAAGGTGTACACGTTGCGGAAAGCCATGCAATGGGTTTCCACGTTGAGCTGGCCGCTGACGGTAAGGCTGGCGTGCTTGCCGAAGAAATCCTGGCTGTAGTCCACCGCGCCTTCCTTGGTGCGGGGCGGGTTTTCCAGGTTCAGGGTCGTAACCTGGAACATCTCCCCGGCTCCCTCGGCGTCGCGGGCGGTGATGATGGGGGTGTGGACGTACACGAAGCCCCGCTCCGCGAAGAAGGCGTGGAGAATCTGCGCCGCCAAAGAGCGGATGCGGAAAACCGCGTAGAAGGTGTTGGTGCGGGGCCGCAGATGGGCGATGGTGCGCAGGAACTCAAAAGAGTGGCGTTTCTTTTGCAAGGGATAATCCCCGTCGCAGTCCCCCACCAGCTCCACCCGGCTGGCTTTGAGCTCAAAGGGCTGCTTCATGCCCGGGGTCAGCACCAGCTCCCCGGTGGCCCGCACGGCGCTGCCCTGGGTGATTTTCAGGGCCTGGGCGAAGTCCTGGGTCCTGCCGTCCTCCAGAACGATTTGCAGATTTTTGAAATAGGTGCCGTCGTTCAGCTCTATAAAGCCAAAGGCCTTGCTGTCCCGCAAGGTGCGCACCCAGCCGGATACGCTCACCTGGGGGATGCCCTGGGCCGGGGGCGTGCTATAGAGTTCCCTGATGGTCCGATCCTTCATGCCATTGCCTCCTTGGGCGGCTGCTTGCCCAGCATGGCCGCGCCGATGATGCCCGCGTCCGCCCCCAGCCTGGCGATTTCCACCCGGGAGTAGGGCAGGCTCTTAAACAACAGATACCGGGGAATCCGCTCCCGGATGGCGTCCACCAAGAAGCTTCCCGCCTTGCTGACGCCGCCTCCCAGCACGATCATCTCCGGGTCCAGGAAGGCGATGATGATGTACACCGCCTTGCACAGGTAGTCCACATAGCGGTTGAACACCTTCATGGCCACCTCGTCCCCCTCCTTGGCGGCGTCGATGACCATTTTGGCGTTGAGCTTGTTCTCATCCCCGCCGCACAAATCGTGGATCATGCTCTCGGGATGGACCTGCATGGCCTGCCTGCCCATGCGGATCACCGCCGTGGCGCTGCAATAGCGCTCCAGGCAGCCGTAGTTGCCGCAGCTGCAAGGCTCCCCGCCGATATCCATGGGAATGTGCCCCAGCTCGCCGCCCACGCCGTGGAAGCCGCTCCAGGGCCGCCCATCGATGACGATGCCGCTGCCCACCCCTGTGCCCAAGGTCATGAACACGCTGCTGTGGCACCCGGCGCTGATGCCGCACACGCTTTCGGCAAAGCCCGCCACAGTGGCGTCGTTGTCGATGTACACGGGCTTGTTCAGGTACTTCTGCAGCTCGTCCCGCAGGGGCACGTTACTCCACGCCATATTGGTGCAGAAGATCACCTCTCCGACGCGGTTGTCCGCAACGCCGGGAATGCCCACCCCA
>JARKQO010000079.1 GCA_029974855.1 Eubacteriales bacterium | reverse complement strand
CCGGTGGATCGGAGGCTTCGCTCAAGGGTGGGGGAGTGCCTTGGCTTTGCCGCGCCCCGGGAGTTGTCCAGGGCTCCTCGTCCGCCACCGCCAGGCACAGGGAGGGGAACAGCACGCACCACCAGTTTTGTCCCTCCCCTTGGCCCAAAATGATGCGAAGGGCCCGGTATTCCCCCTGGGGAAGCAGAACCTGGCCATAGCGCTTGGGGGGCAGGGTCATGACCCCCACCTGGGCCGTGACCGGGCCGGTGAAGCCCTCCCCCCGGGCGGTTTCCTCCGCCAGCTGCCTCATGGCCTCGGCGTTTTCTTGCAGCAGCAGGTACAGGGCCTCGGGGTCCTGGGCCGTAAGGCACTGGGAGAATGCCGCAAGCACCGCGTCCCGGACGGTGAGCTTCATGGCCTGGGCCTGGGGGGAATCGTCCTCCGCCAGGATGTGCAAGCGGATCAAGGCGCCCTCCCGGTAGGCGTCCCACAGCCTTTGCTCCTCCTGGGAATAGGGGGCGGGGGCTTCCGCCCCGTAGGCCCTCTGGGGGAGCAGGCACGCAAGGATGAAAAGGCCCAAAACAACACCCAGAGCAAGGCAAAGCTGGATGAGGCGGGGGGAAAAGCCCCCTCCCAACCGCCGCTTCGCCCCATCCAAGCTTTGCCGCAAAAGAATCCCTCCCCTGGTTCATGCTTACAGCATGCCCAGGAGAGGGAAGGGATATACAGGGCTATTTTGTATAGTAACAGCGCAGCACTTCCCCAAAGAACAACGTATGCATATCCAAATCCGGATACCAGCGGTTCAGCATGGGCTGGGCCACGCAGGCCTCCGTGAGGACCGGTGCGGCCACCACCCGGCATTCCAGGTGCAGCCCGCATTCCCGGATGATGGGCGCGGCCACCTCCAGAGCCGGGACCGCCGTGAGGCCATGGCCCTCAAACTTGTTCACATCCCGGCCGGAGTGGGTGCCCGCAAAGGCCAGGGCACCTCTCATGTCGTCCAGGGGCACGCTCACGGTGAACTGGCCGCTTTGGGACAGCAGGCCGAAGGTGTAGCGACTGGTACGCACAGGCACATAGGCCATGGGCTTGTTGAAGAAGCAGCCCACCCCGCCCCAGCCGATGGTCATGGTGTTGGGCCTGCCGTCCTGGCCTTGGGTGTTGAGAAAGATGCCGCCCTGCTGGAGCCGGTGGGTGATGGTTTCCGCCGCCTGGGCCAGGGGTACCTCCCTGAGGATGAATTCCGTCATGATGCTTTCCTCCAATCAAACGGACATTTGGCGAGCTTTGGGTTGAATTTTCATCAGAATGGTGTATGCTATCCATAGGGAGTTTTATCCCTTGATTCTCATCATACCTCATTGGGACCGATTTGTGGAGGGGTATTTGTGTATTACGACTGGACGATGATTTTGGTGCTGCCGGGCCTTTTGCTGGGCATATGGGCGCAGTTTCGGGTGCAGTGGACCTTTGCCAAGTATAACAAAATGGGCACAGCCCGGGGGCTGGCGGCGGAGGTGGTGGCCCGGGACCTGCTGAACCGCTCCGGCAACCCGGGTGTGGCGATCACTCCCACCCAGGGCCAGCTGACCGACCATTACGACCCCCGCAGCAACACTTTGAGCCTGTCCCAGGGGGTGTTCGGCTCGGACAGCATCGCAGCCATCGGCATCGCGGCCCATGAGTGCGGCCACGCCATGCAGGACGCTGCCGGATACGCCCCGCTGAAGCTCCGCTCGGCCATCGTGCCGGCGGTGAACATCGGCAGCAACCTCTATTTCCCCATGTTTTTCGCGGGCATTTTGTTCAGCTGGGAACCCCTGATGACCGTCGGGATCGCGTGCTTTGCGCTGACGCTGTTGTTCTCCCTCATCGCGCTGCCGGTGGAGTTTAACGCCAGCCGCCGGGCCGTGGCGGCCCTGGCCCAGGGCAGGTATGTCAACGAGGAGGAACTGCGGGGCGTGAAGGCGGTGCTGCGGGCCGCTGCGCTTACCTATGTGGCCGCCGCCATCAGCAGCCTTTTGCAGATGCTCCGGCTGCTGGCCATCGCCCGCAGGCGGAAATGAGGAACGGCTGATGCCCGCGTCCCAGCGAAGCGCGTCCTCGGAGGAACACAAGAGGCAAGAGCCGGAGTTCCGGGTTTCCGTTCGGGACCTGGTGGAATTTTCCTACTTTCCGGAGGATATTCTGCCCACCGCCGGCATGGAGGACCTGTGGGCGGGCACCCGGGCCCATCAGGCCCGGCAGAAGCAGCAGCAGGGGGAGGTGGAGCGGCCCCTGAAGCGGCAGTTTTGCTGCCTGGGGGAGTCCATCACCGTCTATGGCCGCATGGACGCCTTCACTCCGGGGGAGGTTCCCCTGGTGGAGGAGATGAAGCTGGCCCGTCCCCACAGCATACCCCGGGCGGCCTTCCCGGCCCACAGGGCCCAGGCCCTGTGCTATGCGGCCATCATCGCGGAGGAGGAGGGGGCCCTACAGGTTCGGTTTCGGGTTTCCTATGTGCGGGAAAGCGGCCAGGTCCTGGCCGCCTTTGAGGAGCAGCTGGACAGGGAAGCCCTGTGGGAGCAACTCCAGGGCATGCTGGAAAAGTACATGGCCTTTTTGCTAGCCGAAAGGGCCCACCAACAAAGGCGCGACGCCAGCATCGAAGCCCTGGACTTTCCCTTTCCCCAGTACCGCCAGGGCCAGCGGGAGATGGCGGCCCAGGTCTATACCGCCATTGCCAGGAAGCGGCGGCTTTTCGCCAGCCTTCCCACAGGCACGGGAAAAAGCGCCGCCGTGCTGTTTCCGGCCCTGAAGGCCCTGGCCCGGGGCAAAACCGTCAAGATCGTGTACCTCACCGCCCGCACCACAGCCCGGCAAAGCCCTCTGGCGGCCCTGGAGCGGATGGTGGACCAGGGCCTGCGGGCCCGGGTGATGACCCTCAGCGCCAAGGAGAAGCTCTGCCCCGGCTTTGCCCGGTGCCATCCGGACGACTGCCCCAGGGCCAAGGGCCATTATCTGAGGCAGGAGGGCGCCATCCGGGAGATAGAGGAAGGCGGGGGCATCTGGACGGACCAGCGCATCCTGGAGGCGGCCCAAAACCATGAGGTCTGCCCTTTTGAACTGGCCCTGGCGCTGACGGAGCGGGCGGACGTGGCCCTGATGGACCTGAACTACGCCTTTGATCCCTTTGCCCAGCTGAAGCGGCTGTTCCAAAAGTGGAGAGACATGACCCTTTTGGTGGACGAGGCCCACCATCTGGTGGACCGGGTGCGGGAAAACCTGTCCGGCAGCCTGGACAGCCGCATGCTGGGGGACTGCCGCAGGGAGTTTGGCAAGAGGATCGGGAGAAAGCACCCTTACTACGGGGCTCTGGGAAAGCTGATCACAGCCCTTCGGGGCCTGAGCCTGGAAGAAGCGGGCCCCGGTGGACGAGACGAGGGGGAGCAGGCGGAGGCCCTGCCCCTTGACCGCCAGGAGCCGGAGCCCCGGGAAAGGGAGGGGACCCTGGCGGCCTTGCCCACAGAGGTCCAGGAAGCGGCCCAGGCCCTGTGCCTATGCGGCTACGAGCTGCTGGCCAGCCCTCTTCCAGACCCCCGGGTGATGGAGGACGTATCGGATACGCTGCGCCTGTGCGCCACCTTCCTGTCCGCAGCCCAGCGGCTGGACGAGGACTATGCCATTTTGCTGACGCACCATGGAAAGGAGCGGGCGGTGGAGTTGTACTGCTTGCTTCCCGCCAAGGAGATTGCCAAAGTCACCAAGCGCTTGCGGGGGACGGTGTTTTTCTCCGCCACCATGGCCCCTCTGTCCGCCACCAAGAACCTGCTGGGCGGGGAGGAGGAGGACGCCTGCTTTGCTTTACCCTCGCCCTTTCCGGCGGAGAATTTGGCGGTGGTCCGCCGCCGGGTCAATACCCGCTACCTGGCCCGGGAGGAAAGCGGCCAGCAGGTGGCCCAGAGCATTGCCCAGGTTGTGAGTCTGCGCGCCGGCAAGTATATCGCCTACTTCCCCAGCTACGCCTATTTGCGGCTCATTGCGCGCCACCTGGAAGAGATGGAGCTGCCGCCGCTGCTGGTGCAGAGCCAGGAGATGGACGAGGCGGGCCGGCAGGCCTTTTTGGAGGCCTTCACCGTGGATGAGCGGCCCAAGCTGGGGCTGTGCGTGCTGGGAAGCCTGTTCAGCGAGGGGATTGATTTGCCCGGGGAGCAGCTGATTGGGGCTATCATCGTAGGGGTGGGGCTGCCGGTGCCCAGCCTGAGGCTGAGGACCGTGCAAGCCTGCTATAGCCAGCATTTTGGCGATGGCTTTGCCTACGCCTGCCGCATCCCAGGGATGCAGAAGGTGGTGCAGGCCGCCGGGCGGGTGATCCGCTCCCAGGAGGACAGGGGGTTGATTCTGCTGCTGGACGAGCGGTATTACCAGCGGGAATACGCCCAGCTTTTGCCGGAGCATTGGCGCATCCAAAATGAGAGCATCGCGCCGGGAAGCGCGTGAGAAAGGAGCTTGCATGAAGCTGCTATGGCGGGGGGCGGGGGTTTTGCTGGTGCTGACCATGGCCGCGAGCATGAACTTCTGTGGAAAAGAAAACGCCCCGAAGGAGTCCCCGGTGAAGGGGATATTGTACCGGATTCAGAACGGAGCCTCCACCGCCTACCTTTTGGGCTCCATCCACATTGGCAACCGGGAGATGTACCCCTTCGGACCGATGCTTCGGGAGGCCATGGCCCAGGCGGATACCTTTGTGTTTGAATGTGATAACGACACCCCGTCGGCCCGGGAGGTCGCCAGGAGCCTGATGTATGACCGGAATGGAACCCGCCTGGAGGAGATGGTTTCCCCGGAGTGCTATGAAAAGCTTCGGCAGGTGTGCCAACTGAAGGGCTATCCCCTGTCCGGGTTTGACACCCTCCGCCCCTGGGCTGCCATGAACCTGCTTTCCTTTGACGTGGCGGCGGCGGAGATGGGGATGGAGAACATCCAGACGGCCCAGGCCTTGGGGGTGGAAACCCATGTGAAGGCCTTTGCCCGGGAGCAGGGGAAGCCCATGGCTTATTTGGAAACCACCCTGGAGCAGTTGGAGGCCCTGGACGGTTTCAGCCTGGAACTGCAACGCTATATGCTGGAGCAAACCCTGGACGTGATTTTGGATCCCTCCACGGCCAAGGGCATCGACGCGGACATGGCCTCCTGGCCCGCCCGGTGGCGGGAGGGAAACGCCCAGGCCTTTGCGGACAGCTATTGGGAGGGCTATGAAGGGGAGGAGGAACAGGAGCTGATCCAGGAATACCACCAGGCCCTGCTGACGGAGCGGAACGCGCTGATGGCAGACCGGCTGGCTGCCATGATGGAGGAAAGCCCCGGAACCTACTTTGTCACCGTGGGCCTGCTCCATGTGGTGTTGCCCCAGGATAGCGTGGCAAAGCGGCTGGAAGCAAAGGGATATCAGGTGGAATACCTCAGCGGGCCCTAAGGGAGGCCGGTGAATTTGCGATACAAAGGAGTGTGGGCCCGGTGAAGGATCAGCGCTATCAAGAATACCGGTTCAGCGGCAAGCGGTGGAAAATGCGCAAAGAAGATATCATGGCCCTGCTGGCGGATACCTATTGGGCCAAGGGGCGCAGTTGGGAGCAGATTCGCAAGGCCCTGCGGCACAGCCTCCCCTTTGGGATTTTTGACCCCAAGGGCAAGCAGGTGGGCCTGGCCCGGGTGCTGACGGATTTCTCCACCACGTTTTACCTGGCGGATGTGGTGGTGAAGGAGGAACTGCGGGGAAGCGGCCTGGGCACCGCCTTCATGGCCTACGTTCTCAGCGACCCCCGGTTTTGCAATACCAAGGGCATGCTGCTGACCCGCACGGCCCACGGCTTTTATGAGCGTTTTGATTTTGCGGTGGAGCCCCAGCGCTGCATGCTGCGGGAATATGACAAAAGGAAGGCCCAGGCGTAGAGAGAGGCATTGAGAATCCCTTGATAAACCTGGAAAAAGAGGTTGACGGGAAAAGTGGAACCTGTTATAATAGCTTTCGCTGGTTCCATTCGTGGAGAGATGGCCGAGCGGTTGATGGCGCTGGTCTTGAAAACCAGTGATACCGAAAGGTACCGGGGGTTCGAATCCCTCTCTCTCCGCCAGCTTCCTTTGAATTTTCTTTCTTGAGAAAGAGTGAAGGGGAACGCAAGGGCATACCACCATCCATACGGAGAAGTACCCAAGTGGCCGAAGGGGCTCCCCTGCTAAGGGAGTAGTATGGGAAACCGTAGCGAGGGTTCAAATCCCTCCTTCTCCGCCAAAAGGCCCGCAAACGTTGAAATAACGGCGTTTGTGGGCCTTTTCCTCTGCCTCGGATTTAAGCCGGAAATACCAGAAATGACAAATCGAAGGATAAAATTTGGTAAAGATAAATTTTACTGTGGGCATTGATGGTG
>JARKQO010000072.1 GCA_029974855.1 Eubacteriales bacterium | reverse complement strand
GGCGGTGCGCAGCGCGTCCAGCACGTGGATATCCGGGATGGCCGGGCATTCGATGGGGGCATAGTGCAAAGTGGTGCCCTCCATCCGGATGGCCCCGTAGGGAATCACCACGTCGCCGCGCTGCACCCTTTCGTTCACCGTGGCGCAGGTGCCCACCCGGATGAACGTATGGGCCCCCAGGCGCACAAGCTCCTCCAAAGCGATGGCCGTGGAAGGGCCGCCCATGCCCGTGGAGGTGACGGTGACCTTCACGCCTTCTAAATAGCCCCCGTAGGTCTCATGCTCCCGGTTTACGCGCACCAGTTCAGCCCTGTCCAGATATTTGGCAATGCGCGCCACGCGCTGCGGGCTTCCCGGCAAAAAGGCGTATCCGCCCACTTCCTCCCGAACCAGATTCGTATGGAGCATTCCTACCTTTTCCATATCTTCCATTCCTTTCCCATTATCATCGCAGGCATCCTCGCGGATGGCGCGGGCTTACTCCACCAGCCGGCCCAGGGCTTCGGGCCCCCGCACGCGGCGGCCCGTAAACATCAAAATGAACAGCGTGGTCACATAGGGCAGCATCTGCACGAAATAGATGGGGATTCCGATCCCTGCCATGGAATAGCTCACCGCCTGGGACAAGGCGAACACCATGCTCGCCAGCAGGCAGCCCAAAGGCGTCCATCCCCCGAAGATGCTGGCGGCCAACGCCATGAAGCCCCGGCCGGAAACCATGTCCGCCACAAACAGGTTGTTGAAGGCGATGCTGAGAAAGGAGCCCCCCAGGGCGGCCAAAGCCCCGGCAACGCTGAGCACCACGTAGCGGTACCGGTTCACGTTTACCCCTGTGGTGCGCACAGCCTGGGGATGGTCGCCGATGGCCCGGTAGCGCAGCCCCACCTTGGTGCGGTAGAAGAAGAACCAGGTGCCCCCGACGGCCAACAGCATCCATATAGAAGTAAGGGGACTGGTCCGCAAAGAGCAGGTCCAGCACGGGGACCCCATCCAAAAAGGGCAGCCTGAGATTGGGGATGGTGGGCACAAAATCGCTCATGCCTTCCTTACCCCAGAAGGACTTCAGCAGCACCCGGGTGATGCCGTTGGCAAAGATATTCAGGCCTACGCCGATGACGGACTGGTGCGCCCGGAATTTCAGGCAGAACAGGCAATAGACCGCCCCCAGCAAAGCCCCGGACAGTAGGGCGGTCAGCACGCCGATCCAGGCGCTCTGGGCCACGTAGGAGCCCACAACGCCGCAAAAAGCGCCCAGCAGCATCATGCCTTCCACCCCCAGCATGATCACGCCGCCCCGCTCCGACAGGGTGCCGCACAAGGCTCCCAAAGCAATGGGAATGGTAAGGGTCAGCATCAAAGACAGAAGCGTCGTCATAGCGCGTGGCCTCCCTTGTGATGGCGCTTGGCAAAACGGATCATTCCGGGGGCCGCCACGGCGATGATGATCAGGCTTTGAATCACCGTCACCACGCTGGAGGACACGTTGGTCACCCGGGCCATGCGCAGCGCCCCCGAATCCAGCACCGCAAACAGCAGCGCCGTCAGAACCACCCCCAAGGGATGGCTGCGACCCAAAATAGCCACCGCGATCCCCGTAAAGCCATAGGAGGGGGAAAAGCCCTCAATGAACCTGTGGTATGTGCCCAGCACCTCGCAGCATCCCGCCCAGCCCGCCAGGCCGCCGCTTAAGGCCATGGTCAGCAGCATATACCCCTTGGCGTTGATGCCGCTTGCCAGCGCCGCCGAGGCGTTGGCGCCCACGGAGCGGAGCTTGTAGCCCGAGGTCATGCGCCATAGGTAGACATACAGTGCCACCGCCGCGAGAATGGCAAAGAGAATCGCCACGGTGAGCTTGGTGCCGCTTGCCAGCGTGGGCAAGGAAAGGGACTCCGCCAGCTTGATGGTCTGCACCGAGGTCTCCCCGCTGCTGAAGGGGCCTGTGGCCAGAAAGGAGGTAAAGAGGCGGAACACATAGTTCAGCATAATGGCGGCAATGACCTCGCTGATCTGAAAGCGGGCCTTCAGAACCCCCGCCAGCAAACCGCCCAGCATGCCTCCCAGAAAGCCCACCAGAAGAAGGATGGGAACCGCCACAAAGGCGGGCCAGCCCCCCATGTACAGGCCCAACACCGCCACCGCCACAGCGCCCAGGTGAAGCTGCCCCTCCGCGCCGATGTTCAGCATGCTGCAGCGGGAGGAAAGCGCCACCGACAGCCCCGTGAAAATCAGCGGAACGGCCCGGCTGATGGTATTGGCGATGTAGGTTCTGTTGCCAAAAGCGCCCCGCAGCAGCTCCCCAAAGGCATGGAGGGGGTTCTCCCCGGCGGTGAGAATGATGAAAGCGCCGACCCCCAAAGCCAGCAGGATCGAAAGGAGGGACTTGCCCAAGTCCTCTAAAAGGCTTTTGACAGCCGATGAAAAGCCGCTGTCCATGCTATGCATCCCCCTCCCCTCCCTTGGCATGGCCGATCATCGCCAGGCCAATCTGATTCTCGTCAAACTCGCCCCGGATGAACTCCCCTGTGAAATAGCCCTCGTACACCACCAAAAGGCGGTCGCCGAGGCTGAGCAATTCGCCCAGCTCCGCGGAGATCAGCAAGATGCCCTTGCCCTGATTGCGCAACTCCAGCAAGGTTTTATGCACGTATTCAATGGCGCCGATATCCAGGCCCCGAATGGGCTGGGCCGCCAGCATCAAGGAGATGTCCTTGCTCACCTCCCGGGCCAGCACCACCTTTTGCTGGTTACCCCCGGAAAGGCCGCTGAATTTCTGCTCGATGCTCACCAGCCGAACGTCGTACTGCTTGGCATAGGCCCGGCTGTCCTCCTCCAGGGCGCGGTACTCCACAAAGCCGCCCTTGCGGTAGCGGGGTGTGTCCTGGTAGCCCAGCAGAAAGTTTTCTTTCACGGAGGAGCCTGCCAGCGCGCCGCTGCGCATACGGTCCGACGGGATATAGCCGATCCCCAGCTCCTTGCGCTTGGCGACGCTGAGCCGGGAGGCATCCTGGCCGCAAAGGCGCATAGTTCCGCCCTCATAGCGGCGCACCCCCGTGATCAGCTCCTCCAGCTCCATCTGGCCGTTGCCGTCAATGCCCGCGATGCCCACGATCTCCCCCCGGCGCACCTGGAGGGAAATGGGCTGGGGGCTGCCGGGAAGCAGCCGGATGCCCTCCATCTCCAACACCGGTTCCCCCAAAACAGGCCGGCCCTGGGGGGAAATTTCCGCAATCTGCCGCCCTACCATCATTTCCGACAGCTGGGCTGCGGAGATGGAGGCGGTATCGGCGGTGCCCACGCAGCGGCCCTTGCGAAGCACCGTGACCCGGTCCGAGATCTGGAAAATTTCCTTGATTTTGTGGGTGATGAAGATGACGGTACAGCCCTTGGCGATCAGGGCTTTGAAAATGGAAAAAAGCTCCTTGACCTCCTGGGGGGTCAGCACAGCCGTGGGCTCGTCAAAAATAATCAGCTCGGCCCCGCGAAACAGAAGCTTCACAATTTCAACCCGCTGCTTCATGCCCACGGAAATGTCGGCCACTTTTTGCCTGATATCCAAAGTGAAATGATAGGTATCGATAATCTCCTTGACCTTGCGCTGGGCCTCCTTGCGGTTGATGACGATTTTGCCGGGCTCATCGCCAAGGATGATATTCTCCAGCACCGTAAGCTGCGGAACCAGCATGAAATGCTGGTGCACCATGCCGATTCCCAGGCGTTCCGCGTCGGCGGGGTTTTGAATTTGAACCGGTTGGCCCTTGATTTCAATGTCCCCTTCGTCCTTGTGGTACAAGCCGAAGAGAATGTTCATCAGGGTGGACTTGCCGCTTCCATTCTCTCCCAGCAGGCAGTGAATGGTTTGCCGCTCTACCTCAAAGGTGATCTGGTCGTTTGCGAGTACTCCGGGGAATTGCTTGGAAATTCCCTTCATCCTGACCGCGTGCATAGAGCCGCCGGTGCGTTCACGCTTGTGGGGCCGGCGCCACGGGCTGACCCCCTGGCGCCGCCGGAACCCTTACTTTGTATAAACCACAGCTTCCTCGATGGTGGAGGGAACCAAAATGCTGCCACCCGTGATGCCTGCGGTAATCTCATCCAGGGCAGCCACGATGGTGTCGCTGAGCTTGATGTTGCTGCTTTCGTTGGTATAGCCCACGCCGCCGTCCGCCAAAGTGAGGGTGACGGTGCCGCCTTCAAAGGCCCCGTCCACGACGCTCTTGATGGCGGCATAGGCCGCGTTGTCCACGCGCTTAAGCATGCTGGCGATGATGTTGTCCGGGAAGAGCCCGTTCTGGTTGGTGTTGACCCCAACCGCGATAAAGCCAAGCTCGCTGGCGGCGTTGAACATGCCGATGCCCGAGCCGCCCGCCGCGTGGAATACCACATCGCAGCCGCTGTCAAACATCGTGGTGGCCATTGCCTTGGCGGTGGTGGTATCCGCAAAGCCGCCCACGTAGTTATACTCGAAGGTGTAGCCGGGGTCAACGTAGCGGGCGCCGGCCATATACCCGGCGGCAAAGCGGTTGATGATCACGTTGTTCACGCCGCCCAAAAAGCCGAACTTCTTCTGCTGGTTGAACATGGGGCTGATGCCCTCCTGCTCCGCCATGGCGCACAGCACGCCGATCAGGAAGCCCCCCTCGTTCTCTCTGCACTCGTAGTTGGCGATGTTGGGCAGATCCACGCTGGCGTCAATGTAGCAGAACTTCTGATTGGGGTACGCGGCCGCGATATTGGTGACGGCGTCCTTCATCTCGTTGGCCACGCAGATGATGAGGTCGTACTCCTCCCCCGCGCTCATCTCGTCCAGGATGGTTTCCTCGTCGGCAATGGTCTTGGGCTCCACGTACTCGTAGGTAATCCCAAGCTCGCTCACCGCCCGCTGGCAGCCAGAGTGGATCACATCGTTGAAGGATGTGCCGCCCAGGCCCGCGATGGTGTAGACCACGCCAACCTTGATCCCCTCGGCCGAGGCCGTGGCCCCAAAGGCCATTGCCAAAGCCAGAACCATTCCCAAAGCCAGGATCCGTTTGATGGATTTCATACCAGGTTCCTCCTTCGTAATTCAATTCTTCCGAGAACTTGTTCAACAAGTTTTCATGATTGTAGCACAAGTGCTTGGGCTTTGCAATAGCTTTTGGAAAAAACCGGTCTTGAGGTGCTTTGATGGCTTGCATGGTACCAAAAAGCGCAACAAAAATGGGCCCCCAGGGCCCACCATGCCGCAAAAGACCAAGCGGCGAGATGATTTACCTTGTCAGCCCCTGCGAACCAGAATCTCAATGGCCTCCAAATACCCGGCAAAGCCCTTGCCCTTCACCGTAGCCACGCAGGCGGCCCGAACATAGGACACCTGCCGGAACGCCTCCCGGGTATCCGGGTCGCTGAGGTGCACCTCCACGGTGGGAAGGCCCACGGCCTTCACCGCGTCCAGCAGCGCCACGCTGGTATGGGTGTAGGCCGCGGGGTTCATCACAATGCCGTCAAAGACTCCCGCCGCCTGCTGAATCCAATCCACCAGCACGCCCTCGTGGTTGCTCTGGCGAACCTCCACCTTTACCCCCATCCGGGCGCAATGGGCCTCGATCCGCTCTGTCAATTCCCCA
>JARKQO010000043.1 GCA_029974855.1 Eubacteriales bacterium | reverse complement strand
TACATGGAAGGGGACCGGGGCCGCTCCTTCCCCAGCCGCTATCTTTGGACCCAATGCGGATGGGAAAAAAACTGCGTCATGCTGTCGGTGGCGCATATTCCCTTTGCGGGAGGCGGCTTTACAGGCTGCATCGGAGTGGTTTACGTCAACGGAATCCAGCGCCGCGTCGCCACCTACCAGGGGGCGAAGATTCTGCATATTGACGATGAAATGGCGGTAGTGAAGCAGGGCAAACTGACGCTTACCGTCCAGCTGCTCCAGGGACAGCCCCACGCGCTGCGGGCGCCGGCTTCCGGCGGAATGACCCGCCTGATCCGGGAGAGCGCCTCCTGCCGGGTGGCATACCGGTGCACGATGGGGGAGGAAACCCTATTGGATTTTGTCAGCGACCGGGCCAGCTTTGAGGGGAATTGGGGCGTACCTCCGGCTCCAAAGCATGACCAGCCGTGAAATCTCATGGCACGTTCCTATGCCCTACCCCCGCTTGCCCGCGATGAGCCGCTCCAGATACTTGGATTTCATCTGCTGGGACGCCATGGCCTGCTTTACCGGCGGAAGGCGCAAAATGGCCGTCAGCAGCGCGCCCATGGCCCGGTGGCTGGCAAAGGCGGGGGTGTCGAACACCAGGTTAGCCAGCTGACCCTTCTCAATGGCCGCCAGGACGATGCGGTGGGTGGAGTTGACGGGGGTCAGCAGCTTCTTTTCCCGGGCCTTCAGGGCAATGCATTTTTGGGGGCAGTTGCGGACGCATACCCCGCAGCCCAGGCAAATATCGTAATCGATTTGGGCTGTCAGGCTTTGGCGTTCCCCCTTTTGCACCGGAACCATCCGGATGGCGTCCACAGGGCAAACCTTGCCGCATTTGCCGCAGCCCACGCAAGCCTCCGCCTCCACCCGGGGCGAAAACCCCGTGGTGTACACCGGCTGGCGCAGGCCATAGCGCTTGGCGGCCAGCATGGCCTCGCAGCAACAGCCGCAACAGTTGCAGATAAAGCTGACCCCTTCCCGGACGTTCTCGCCGCACTGCACCAAGTTGGCCTCGTAGGAAAGGTTCAGCGCTTCCAGCGCTTCCGCTTTGCCCACGGCCCGGCTGTGGCCGTGGCGGGACAGCGCCTCCGCCACGCCGCCGAAGGTCAAACACACATCCATGGGCGCGTCGCAGGCGGTGCCCATATGCTCCATCTTGTGGCGGCAGTAGCACATGCCCAAGGCGATATGCTCCGCCGTTTCAATCACATGGGTCGCCCGCTCATAATCCAGAATATGGACGGCCTCGCTGTCGCCGACCATGGGCTCTTGCACAAACACCCGGCCCAGCTTGGTTTCCACCCCGTAGAAAAGGTCGTGCATAAACTCCCCTTCCACGTTCAGGTATTGGTGGTACAATTCGCTGAGGAGCTTCTGGTCGATGTCCGTGCGCACCCGCATCAAAGCGAACTCCAAAAAGCCCGCCATGGGCGGCGGCATCATGTAGCGGGTTTCCTCCCCTTCCTTCACCAGATCGATGAGCATGGCGCGGCCAGCCAGGGTGTCCAGCGTCTTTTTCGCCTCGGGCACGGTGGTATGCAGCGCTTTGGCGGCGCGCCTGGCCGTAAAGGGGCGGATGGGCAGCGCGGACAGGAAGGCGGCCTCCTGCTCGCTGACCAGCACCCCCAGGATTTGATAGAGCGTTTCCGAGGGCGGCGCGCCCTGGGGAAAGCGGTTCAGGCGCTGCTCCAGCTGTTGGTAAGCCTCCCTGGCGGTATGGTGGGACATGGGGCCCTCCTCCTCCTGTGCCTGGCAATGGAAACCCGTTACTTTTCTATGTCATGCTTCCCATTCTGAATGTACCAGATATAGCCTTCAAATCTCACTTCTCTGCTTCCGCCGCTGAATATCGTGTCCAGGGTTTGGTTGAACCACTCCTTCACGCTTTCCAGGGGCTCACCGCCCTGCTCCACCGCAGCGGTCACATTGGACTGGGTGATCATAAAACTGATAAATTCCTGCTGGTTCATCAGCACGATATTTGTGTAATTTTCCTGCTTTACCAGGTGGAATCCATAGGGGCGCAGAAGAGCCTCGTCCCATATTTCCTCATTGCGCGGGGGTTTGGGAAACCTGGCCGGATACGCGCCGCGATACCACTCCACAAAGCCTTCCCCATCGCTGATCCGGCTGGCGATGGCATTGTCATAGATGACGAGCCATCCGTTTTGTTTGATCTGCTTGCCCATCAAAGGCAAAAACAGCCTTGGGTCAATCCACTGAATGGAGCCCGAGGCTGTTACGATCTCAAAGGCGTCCTCCTGAAAGGGAGCCTCCTCCGCCTTGCATTGCACAAAACGGATATTCGCGCCTTGGTATTTCTTTTTGGCAACCCTCACCATTTCCGCCGACGCTTCGATCCCGGTCACCTGATCGCAGATTTCGGTCAAGGCCATGGCGGAAGCGCCGGAGCCGCAGCCCACATCCAGCCCGCACTGGAAATTGCCGGATAATCCCAGTTCTTCCCTCACTTTTGCCATCACCACGGGATGAAAGCTGGGCCTGTCATTGGCGTAGCCTTCCGCGATCCGCTGATAATCAAATAGGTTCATGATGAGACGCCTCCTTCATCGGTACGGGTGCCATCCTTACTCTGCCTGGGGCTCGTCCGGCACCCTGCGGGCCATCACCACCAGGCGGTCCGTGCTGGTGGTGCGTTCGCAGGTGCTCAGGGTCAGAATGTCGTCCCCCAGCTGGAACTGGCCCTCCCGGACGGTGGCAAAGCGCTCCAGGTACTCGTTCAGCCCGTCCACAGCCTCCTGGCGGGTGGTATCGATCTGCCGGTAGCAGCGCATGGAGGGCTCCTGCCGCCCGATGGCCCGCAGCTTCAGCACCGCCACCACCTGGTACTGGCCGCGCCTGGTGAGGGTGTCGAAGGTGATCATCGGATGCCCCTGCCGGAAGGCAGGGTCCAGGTACTCCCTCAACTGGGCAAACATCTGGCCCGAGCGCATGTTGTGGGCGTATACGATCAGGTTGGCCGAAGCGGCCTGGGGATCGCACCCCCCGTCCAAAAAGGGCAGCCCCGCGAAGGCGTACTGTCCCTCAAAATCCTGGTGCAGGTAGCGCTCCGGGTCCCCCGGCGTGTGCATCACCGGATAATCCACCACCGTGTCCTGGATGTAAATCCATCCTATCATGTCCGGGTTTTCCCGGGCCAGCTGGGCGTAGGCCGCCAGGACCTTGTCCTCCGCCTCAGCGTCCTGCCGCTCCCGGGGGGCTTGGTCCGTTTTGCCAAATATTACCTGGGTTTCCCCCTGCCCGGCGCTCTCCGGGAGGGGCTCTTCCGATGCCTCAAACCCAGTGGCCGCGCGCTGTTGCGCCACTTCGTGGGACAGGCCCTGGAGCGCTTCCGCGCCGAAATAAGCCTGGTAAAGGTACCACCCAATCCATGCGGCGCTGAAGGCGAACACCACCACAGATACCCACCAAACCACCCGTTTTAGCTGCATTTCATAGCCTCCGGCATCTCGATCGGCAATCATCCCTGTCCCAGAGATTGTAGCATAGGCCGCCATGAAAAAGCTACCCAAACTGCCAAAAATGTAGTATCATATGGACCATACGGCAAAATTCGACAGTTTTGCCATGTGTCATTTGGAAGCGAGGTCCATCTATGTCACAAAAACGGTTGCTAGCCCTTTTGCTCTCTTTGATGATGCTCTTCTCTTTTGTGGACCCGGGGGTATTTGGCCCCAGCGCCGCTGAAGCCTCATCAGCCAGAGAACGCGGCGAGGAAGTCACGCAGGTTCCGACGCAAGACCCGACCAAAAAGCCGGGTCCTACGCCCACCCTGTCCGAAAAGCCGGGGGCGGGCGCTACCGTGTCTCCGGGGCCCACTTTGACCCCCGAACCGGAGGAACAGCCGGAGGCTTCCCAGGAGCCCTCCCCGTCCCCGGAATCCAGCGCGTCCCCGGAACCGTCCCCTTCCCATGGGCCGTCCCCGTCCCACGGGCCATCCCCCTCCCCTGAGCCGTCCTATTTTGGAAAGGACCACCAATACCAAATCTATGTGACAGGCCTACAGGAGGGGCAGATGACCCTCCGGCTGGAAACCAGCGCCGATGGCCTGAACTGGACGCCCGTGCCCGACCCCCAAGCGCCGCTCCAGGATTATGAGCGGGAGCTGGCTTCCGGCAAGGGCGGCCAAATCCACGATTCATTCCCGCTGGAGGGCCTGGACGCCCGCCTTGGCTACCGTGTGCGGGTGGCGCGCCTGGGGGGCGAAGCCCCCTTGGACTGTGCAGCGGCGGGGTATTTGATCCAGTACCAGGACAACCCCAACGAAACGCTGATCACCCTTACCCCGGCGGCTCCCGCCACTGAAAAACCCGCTTCCGATGAGCCCGTTTCCGATGAGCCCGCCGCCCCGGAGGAAGGGGCCCTGTACGGCCCGGAGGCTTTGTACCAGGTGGAGGTGGATTTCCAGAGCCGGCCTGAAGCGGGCTATGGGGCGCTGAAGGTGGGGCTGTTCATGGACGACGGCCATGGGGAGCGCATGGTATCCACCCTGGAAATCACGCCGGACGCGGATGGCCAGGGCCAGGGCCAATTCCCCCTGGAGGGCCTGGACCAGTCCGCCCTGTACCGGGCCACCGCCATGGAATACGCGGGAGAGACCCTTGCCTTTGACTACAGCGACCACTGGGGCGCGGTGGTGGCGCAGGCCGGGGAGCTTGCCTTTTTTGAGGCCGCCGCGGATTTGTCCCTTTCCATCGTGGCCCAGCCCCATGCTTTGGCCGCCATGCCCTCCATGGCCCTGATGAGCTTTGGGGCCATGGCCATGAAGGCCACCCCCGCCACCCATTACACCCTGACCCTGACCTTGGCCCTCAACGGCGCGGCAGCCGTGGATTTTCCCTTGGGCCTTTCCCTCTCCCAGGACCCTGTCAGCGGTGAGGTTACCTGCGATCTGGACGCCTATCCCACGGAGATCGCCTCCGTTTCCACCCCTGTGGTGGACGAAGCTGGCAGCGTGACGCTGCGGGTAACGGTCCTCACCCCCGATGGCGATCCTGCCCTTTCCTATACCATCACCATCGATCCCGAGGCGGAGACCTATGCCATTTCCCAAAGCGCGGCCGGGTACGACGCCTCCATGTCCGGCGACTCCGGCGCGTTTTCCTCCGGGGCCGCCTCCGTGGCCCTCACCGCCATGGCGCTGAGGGATTATACCTTCTCCGTGTACTGGAATGACAACAGGGCCGATACCCGGCCTGATTTGACCCTGACCCTCCAGGCGGACGGCTCCGCTATTCCTTCGCCGCCCTCCCCTGTGATCGAGCCTGTGAGCTACAACCTGACGAAGTACTCCTATGTAGGCCTGCCCAAGTACGCGGGTGGCGCGCCCGTCGCCTAGACCGTCCTCCAGGATGACGTGGAGGGCTATAACAGCACTCCCAGGGCGGACGGCGTTCTGAACACGGTGGAAACCACGCTGACCGTTAGCAAGCAATGGTATGACGCCTCCACCCGCGAGAAGACCCGGCCCAGCTCCGGCGACTGGCTGGGCTATCTGTCGCTGATGTGGCAGCTGCGGGGCTCCGCCTCCCCCACCCCCTTGGGCCCTTTCGACCCTTCGGACCCCTGGGACTACACCTTGGACAATACGGGGGATTTGTGGACCCTGACGGTGAAGGGCCTTCCCGCCTATGACGACACCGGCCACCTGCTGGACTACTCCATCCGGGAGGCAAACGTTCCCTCCGGGGACCCCAGCCTGGGGGAATACGAGCAGTCTGTGAAAAACGTGGGCGTCTATGCCGAAAAAACCGATCCCGGCACAGCCTACGAGGGCGGCACGCTGATCAACACCATTGTGGATACCACCGGCTTCGCCTTTACCAAGGTATGGAAGGACGACGGCGACACGGCCGCCCGGCCCCAGGTGAAGTTCTACCTATACCGCTACCCCATGAACAGCGGCCTGGGCTTTCACACGCTTTCCCCTGTAAAGGGCCATGACAACATGACCCTCGCCGGCGATGCCGCCGAAGGCGAGGTGGTGTACGCCGGGGATGACGCGCTGCCCCGGTACGATCCCCTGGGCAACCAGTACGTCTATTATATCCGGGAGATCATGACCAACCCCGGCGACTACAAGACCGAGATCGCAAACGTCACCGGCCCGGCCACCACCGAGTTCATTCTGCCCGGGGCCACCGTGACCAACATCCGCAAGGCCGCCACCTCCGTACCCTTCACCAAGGTGTGGCAGGCCAAGGCGGTGCAGTCCATGAACGGCGGCATCGCCGTGAGGCTGGAGCGGAAGCTGGCCTCCGCCGACGACTCGGCCTGGGCTGAGCTGGAGACGAAAACCGTCACCGGCTTCCGGACGGAAGCCATGACCCTTTCCAGCGCCTTCAGTGGCCTCCCCAAGTACGACGAAAACGGCCACGCCTACCAGTACCGGGTCCGCGAAATCGGCGCGACCCTGGACGCGGCGGCCGGCATCCCCACAGACAACATCCTGGAGGGGAAGTTCTCCTGGGGCGGGTATGACTTTGCGGTAACCCAGCCCGCCCCCGGCGACGGCGGCAACACCCTGGAGAACCGGCTGGTGGGGACCACGGAGCTGCGGGTGAAAAAGATTTGGTCCCCCGCTTTGGAGGAAGGGGAGCCTTCCTCCATCCAGATTGAAATCCTCCAGGACGGCCTGGCGGGCTGGGACGTCAGCGGCATTTTGCTGCCCGCCGGGGTCACATGGGATTCCGGCACCCGGTTCACCCTCTCCGGCACCGGCGATCTGGACGTGTTGTTTACGAACCTGCCCGGATACGACGCCCAGGGCAGGGCCTATGTCTACACCGTGGCGGAAACGGCGGTAACGGAGCCCGCCGACTACGGGCTGTCGGACATCTCCTATTCCCGGGACGAAAGCGGCGTGAAAACCGCCACCATCGTCAACGCCAAGGGCGGCGGACCCACCGGCCTCTGGTTTCATGTGCGCAAGGTCTGGCTGGACGACGGGGACCTTCTGCGCCGGGTTCCGGTGACGGTAGGCCTGTTCTATCAGGACGGCGCCGACCCCGTGGAGACCGCTGTTCTCACCGCCGCGGGCTCCTGGCTGGGGGAAATCTACCATATGCCCACCGGAGCGGAAACCGGCAACCCTGACGACTACTTCGTCCGGGAGATTCCCGGCGGAGGGCTGGCCTTTGAGGACTACGCCGCCTACCTGCCCCTTGGCCAGGGCTACGCCCGCACCGCGCACAGCCGGTACCAGGTAACCACCCAGAAAATCAATTCGTCCACCTATGCCATCTCCAACCGGCGTATGGGCAAGCTCACCCTCACGGTGAACAAGCAATGGGCGGTGGGCGCTTTGGGCGGCAAGCCCCTGGTGGCGCTGTTTGAGCTGCACAAAGAGGGCGGCGGGCTGGTGGATTCCAGGACGGTGCCCCTGTCCGGGGGAAGCTGCGTATTTGAGAACCTGGAGAAATTCGATGAAAACGGCGCGTTCATCCGCTATACCGTCCGGGAGGCGGGCCTCTACGGGCTGGTGGACGAAACCACCCTCACCCCCTTCGTGGATGGCCGCATCCAGCTCTCCGCCGCACCGCCGGAATACCTCTCCTCCTCCGGCTCCGCCGGCCCCTACCGCTACGGCGACACCCTGGACGACCCGGACCGGCGGGAGTATACCTTCACCAACAGCCTGGCGGGCAGCGGAGAGATCTCCATCAACAAGGTCTGGCGCGACCCGGGTACCGGAACCCCGCGACGCCCGGACATCCGGCTGTCCTTGTACCGCTACACCGGCGACGCCAGCGGCGCGGCGGAGCTGGTGGCCACGATGCGCTTCTGGAACACCGCCATCGCCAGCAATGAATGGCTTTGGACCTGCGGCTTTGGAAGCTACCCGATGTTTAACGGGGAGGGCGACCGCTACTATTACTACGTAAAGGAAACCATTTTACAGGCGTCGGAATACGGGGTATCCTACTATAGCCAGAAGGACGGAACCCCCGTCCAGCCGGACGCCGGCGGCAAAACCACCCGGGAGACCCTTGCAAAGCAGCCCGGGGAGGTGGGGCCGGAGGGTTTCGCCTATGCCAGCTTCAACAAGGATACCACCGGCACCATCATCAACACCCTGAAAAATACCCGCAGCCTACAGACCAAGAAGCTGTGGATGAACCTGCCGGCCTGGTTCCATCCGGCGGACCTGCCCAAGGGGAGATTCCAGCTCTACCGCACCACGGAGGATCTCAGCAAAGCCATCACCGGGGAGGAAGCGGTCCAGAAGGACGGCGCGGACTGGATCGAAACCCTGGAACCCGGCAAAACCACCGCCACCTTCCCCGGGCTGCCCACCTACGACGACTACGGCAGCCGCTATTCCTACTATGTCAAGGAGCTGGACGGGGGGAGCCCGATACCCTTCCATCTGGATTCCTACATTACCGTCAACGACAAGGTTCGGGGCACAGTCACCAACACCTATAACCTGGGGTCGCCCGCTGTTTCCATCCAGGTCACCAAGACCTGGGACTGGTCCAAGAAAACCGATCACCAGGTGGGCTTCCCCGGCGCGACCTTTGAGCTGCACCAGACCTGGGACAACGGCGTCCGCACCCGGGACGCGGTGGTCCATACCGCCACCGTCCCCGGCAGCCCCACCGCCGATCTTTCCGACATTACCCAGACGTACCTTTTTACCGCGGACGCCGCCGGCGGGCCGCTTCTGCGGTACGCCCCCGACGGGCGGGAATACGGCTACTACGTGATGGAAAAGCCCATCGCGGGCTATACCGCCACTCCCGACGGCGGCAAGTCCGCCGTCACCTGGGACCCGGGGCACGAGCTGGGCCAGGCCGCCTTCGCCAACGCCTATGAGCCCCAGAACTACGAAACCCTCACGGCCACCAAGGTCTGGGCCGACCAGGATAACGCGTTCGGTACCCGTCCGGCCTTCAACCCCGCCGCCATGCCCCTTGGTTTTACCCTGAAGCGCAGGACCCCTTCCGGCGTGGATGCCGCCTTCTCCGTATCCACGTCCTCCTGGAGCCAGGGTGCCGGCTCCGACGCCCACAAGTGGTTCGCGGTATTTACCGGCCCCTTCCCCAAGTACGCCACCACGGGCCAAACCTTCACCTACTACGTGGAGGAGACTTTGGCCGCGCCCTATGCCACCCACTACCGCCTGAGCGCCGGCGGCGGCACGCTGCAGCTGACCAATGCCCTGAAGACCGTCAACGTGCTGGCCAAGAAGTCTTGGCAGGACAGCGACGGCCTGGTTCTTGGCTCTGTGGAGCTGTCCCACCTGGATGACCTGGGGGCGCTGCCCAGCGAGGTGACCTTTGAGGTCTGGGCTTCCGAGGACGGGGGCTTTACCTGGGGCACAACCGGCAGAACCAAGACCCTCCCATGGGCGACCTTGCTGGACGCCCACCTGAACGACCGCTACCTCGTCATTACCCAGGCGCTGCCCATGTACGTGCCCCATAGCATGCAGCTGCGCCGGTACTGGACGGAAGAAACCCGGATGGTGCTCAGAGGCACCACTTTGACCCCCTCCGGCGCGGGCTTCACCGTGGACAACCCCAAGCCATGGGATTCCAACACCATCAGCGAAATCGCCAACAAGCTGGCCCTTCGGAAGCTCTACTTTGTGAAAAACTGGGTGGATGAAAACAACCGGGACGGCGTGCGGCCGGACAGCATTGCCTGCACCGTCACCAGGTCGGGGGCCGGAAGCCCCACCTCCACCACCGTGACGCTGTGGGCTTCCACGGATTCCAGCGACCCCAGTGGGGACGCGGCCCACACCGCCGCGCCCAACCGCTGGCGCGGGGAGCTGCTGGTGCCGGCCACCGGGGCCTACTGGGCCCAAGAGGCGGCCCCGGGAGCCGGCTACGCGGAGGACGCCTCCGCCAGGGCCAGCGCCAAGGACGAGCTTGGCCGGGACAATTGGTGGAGCTTTTCCAACCAGCGGGCCAAGAAGCTGATCTCCGTCAGCGCCGCCAAGGCCTGGACCGGGGACGGCCCCTGGGTGGGCATCACCCGG
>JARKQO010000041.1 GCA_029974855.1 Eubacteriales bacterium | reverse complement strand
GCCGCTGGTGAGGATGCCGATTCTTCTTTTCATGGTGTATCCCCCTGACGATCCTTTAGGCTCATTATAGCATGGCGGATTTTTCCTGACAAGCAAAAACCCTTCTTGCCAGGGAGGCGCAAAGGGGCTAAGATGCATAGGAAGGGAAGTGACGGAATGAACCAAGCTCCCAAACCCATCAGCCCGCCCAAGCCGCCGGAACTGCCATCCGTCCTCACGGAGTCATCCGATTTGCAAGGAGCTGTGGAGGCAGCCCTGGCCCGGGGGGAGGATGTGCCGGGCATGCGCTTTCAGGACGCCGCGCTGCAAGAGGTGGCGGGCGGCCCGCTGGAGTTCTCTGGCTGCGTGTTTCAGCGCTGCCGGTTCCAGGGCAACGAGCTGAAGCGGCTCTGCTTTGTGGACTGCGTGCTGAACCATTGCGATTTGAGCAACGAGACCCTTTTGCAGGCCTCCTTCCAGCGGGTGCGGCTGGAGCATTGCCGCATGACCGGCATTGCCTTTTTGGAGGCGACCCTGATGAACCTGGAGATCGCCAACTGCCAGATGGAGTATGCGGCTTTGGCCCAGACAAAGCTGAGCCGGGGGCTGCTGCGGCATTGCCGCCTCCGGGAAAGCTCCTGGGATCACGTGACGCTAAGCCAACTCCTGCTGGAGGACTGCGATTTCACCCAGGCCCAGTGGGTGTACACGCCGCTAAAAGGCATTGACCTTCGGGGATGCGAAATCGCCCGTTGGGAGATCGACCCCCTGGACCTGCACGGGGCCAAGGTTACCGCCGCCCAGGCGCTGGAGCTTGCCAGGCTGCTGAGGCTGGAGATCGGGGATTGAAAATGCCGGGTTTATTTCTTGGGAAAAAGGGCCGTCAGGTCCTTTTTCATTTTGGGAAGCAGCAATAGCCCGGCCAAAAACACCGCCGGGAATACCAGCGCCGTCAGGATGCCCACGGGCAGCCGCTCCGGGGCGGCGTTGGCGGAGAGACCCACCAAGGTGGGCCCGGCGGAGCAGCCCAAATCCCCTCCCAAGGCCAAAAGGGCGAACAAAGCGGTCCCTCCCAGGGGGAAGCTTCCGGCGGCCAGGCTGAACACCCCGGGCCAGAGGATGCCCACGGACAGGCCGCACAGCCCGCAGCCCAGCAGCCCCAAGGCGGGCCAGGGGGACAGGGCCGTCAGCAGATAGCCCGCCAGGCACAGCACGATGCTGCCCAGCATATAGGAGCGCAGAGAGGCCTTGGCGCTGTTTTTGGCGTACCACAGCCGGGCCGCCCCCATCAGCAAGGCGAACAGGCATGGGCCCGCCAAATCCCCGATCATCTTAGGCACTCCCAAAGCGGCCTCCGCAAAGGCCGAGGACCATTGGCTTACGGCCTGCTCGCTAGCCCCCGCGCAGACCATCAGCAGCACAAAAAGCCAAAACAGCTTCCGGCGAAACAGGGCCTTCAGGGGCATGTGCTCCCCGGGCTGGGTGAGGGAGGCGATGGGCACCCGGGTGAAGAACACCGCGTTGCACAAAGGCACCAGAGCCCAAACCACCGCCAGAATCCGCCAGTGGGCGATGCCCAAAGCGGCGAAAAAGGCCGTGGAGGCCACCACCACAAAGGCGTGGCCCCAGCAATAGAAGGAATGCAGCAGGCTCATGGCCGCGGATTTGTTGGGGGTTGGGCAGGCCTCCACGATGGGGCTGATCAGCACCTCGATAAGGCCCCCGCCAATGGCATAGCAAACCACCGCCAGCAGCAGCCCCCCGTAGGCATGGCCCAGCAGTTGGGGAAAGAGCGCCAGGCCCAAAATGCCCGTGGCGCAGAGCAAATGAGCCGCCACGATACAGGGGCGGTATCCGATCCGGTCCACCACCCGGACCGCCACCAGGTCCGTCAGCAGCTGCACCAGAAAATTCACCGTCACCAGCAGGGTGATCCGGGAGAGGGAAAGCCCGTAGCTGCTTTGAAAGGTCAGAAAGAGCAAAGGCGCAAAGTTGTTGACAATAGCCTGGGTGATATAACCGGTGTAGCTGGCTACCAAGGTATGCCGGTAGTTCCCGCCCATTTCGCAGCGCTCCCAACCTTCTGGTCTACGGCTTTTCAGGCACATGGGAGATGATACCATAGGCGGCCCCGCATTTCAATGCGGTTTTGGCTTTTGGGGAGCCATCGGGAGCGGCTTGCAAAGGCCAGCCTCCTGCCGTATAATGGCTTTGGGGAGGGATCACCGTGGAAAAGCAAAGCATTGCGCAAATGGCCCACCAGGCCCGGGAGGCCTTTTTGACCCTGTCGGATACCCCGGCGGAGCTTCGCAACCGGGCGCTGCTGGCCATGGGGGAAAGCCTCCTGCGCCATCAGGATGAGATCCTCCGGGCCAACGAAAAGGACGTGGCCCAGGCCAAGGAGGACGGCCTGGCGGCGCCGCTGGTAAGCCGCCTGACCCTGACCCCCGGAAAATGCCAGAGAATCGTGGAGGGCTTGCGGGCCTTAGCGGCTCTGCCCGATCCCCTGGGGCATGTGCAATACGCCAAGCAGCTGGCCCCCGGGCTTCGCCTGTACCGGTGCAGTTGCCCCATCGGGGTCATCGGCGTGATTTTTGAGAGCAGGCCCGACGCTTTGGTGCAGATTTCCTCCCTATGCCTCAAAAGCGGCAACGGGGTGCTGCTGAAGGGAGGCCGGGAGGCCATGGGCACCAATGAGGCTCTGCACGAAGCCCTGCTGGAGGCCACCGC
>JARKQO010000027.1 GCA_029974855.1 Eubacteriales bacterium | reverse complement strand
AGAAGATGGTGGAGCTGGCCAAGACCACCAGGAGGTAGAAGGCAGATGAAGGTGAAGGAACTGATGGAGCTGCTGTCCGCCCAAAACCTGACCCAGGGGGCGGATTTGGACAGGGAGGTCACCTGCGGCTACGCCTGCGATTTGCTTAGCTGGGTGCTGGCCCACGGCAGGCCTGGCATGGCCTGGATGACCGTGCAGACCCACCTGAACGTGGTGGCTGTGGCCGTGCTGATGGAAATGGCCTGCGTGATTTTGGTGGAGGGGGTGCAGCCGGAGGAAAGCTCCATGCAAAAGGCCCGGGAGGAAGGGCTGGCCCTTCTCTCCTCGAACAAAACCGCCTATGAGCTTTGCGGGCTGATGGCACAGGCGGGCGTTCTGCCTCCGGCGGAATAGGCTATGCTGGCCTATTGCGACCTCCATGTGCATAGCTGCCTGTCCCCCTGCGCCGGGGAGGACATGACCCCCGCCAATATCGCGGGCATGGCGCGGCTGAAGGGCCTGGATGTGATCGCCGTCACGGACCACAACTGCGCCCTTAATCTGTCCGCCGCCCTGGCGGCGGGCAAGGCCATGGGCGTTCAGGTGATCCCGGGCCTGGAGGTCACCAGCAAGGAGGACGTCCATGTGCTGGCCTATTTTGAGACCCTGGAGAAGGCCCTGGCCTTTGGGGAGCTGGTGGACGCCCATTTGCCCAGGATCCAAAACCAGCCGGAGCTCTTTGGCAGGCAGGTGGTGATGGACGCTGCCGACAACCCGGCGGGGGAATGGGACAAGCTGCTGATCAATGCCACGGATTTTAGCCTGGAGGGGCTTTGCGGGCTGATTGGAGAGCATGGGGGTGTCCCCGTGCCCGCCCATATCAACCGGGGCGGCAATAGCATCCTGGGGGCCCTGGGGCTGATGCCCCCGCTGCCCGCCCATCCCGTGGTGGAGGTATTCCCGCACCTCCCTTGCCCCGCCTATGCCACCCAAAACAGGCTGGTGCTGCGCTCCTCGGATGCCCACCGCCTGGAGGACATCGCGGAGCGGGGCTTTGCCCTGGAGGTTCGGGAGGCCACGGTGAAGGGCGTTTTGGACCGGCTGAAGCGCGGGCTGGGGTGACGGGCATGCCAACGGGTCAAAGCCCACGGACACCGCGTATATGGGGAAGATGGAAACGTCACGGTCCAAGCGCTTTGATACGTTACCATGTGGTAACACTTGTCTTAAATGG
>JARKQO010000001.1 GCA_029974855.1 Eubacteriales bacterium | reverse complement strand
CTTGGTCAAGGTCAGGGTACCGTTCATCACCTTCCGGGGCACCCCCATCATGGCAGTGGCCACGGGCGTGGTGCTTGGGGTGATCCTGATGGCTTCCGCCGGGAAGATGGTCGATTTCTACGCCCTTACCGACGATACCCTGACAGTCACCGGCCCAATCCTCTTCGTCACCGGCGCTGGCGGCGTGCTGGGCTAGGTCATCGCCAGCACCGACATGGTGAACTTCATCTCCGCCAACTCCGGGGCCCTGTCCACCTTGGGCTACCTGTTCCCCTTCCTGCTGGCTGCGATCCTCAAGACCGCCCAGGGCAGCTCCACGGTGGCCCTCACCACCACAGCGGGCATTTTGGCTCCCCTCATGGCCACCATCGGCTTCACCTCGCCCTTGCAGGTGGCCCTGACGGTCATCGCCATCGGCTCCGGCGCCATGACGGTATCCCACGCCAATGACAGCTACTTCTGGGTGGTCACCAACTTCGGCGATCTGGAGGTCAAGGACGGCTACCGCACCCAGACCCTGGGGACGCTGATTGTAGGCATCGCGGGCATCCTCAACGTGCTGCTGGTGTCCCTGTTGGCGTAAGAAGCCTCCGGTCCCCATAGCGCGGTAGGCATGAGTGAGCCGGGACATGCGGTGCATGCCCCGGCTCCTTTCCCACTACCTGGTAGGAGGTTGTTCATGAGCATTCGACAGGACGCGGACCGGATCATGCAATCGGCCCTGCGCTCCGCCTTGCCGGACACGGCGGTGCGGTTGGCGCTGCGGGATATCGCCTTTCCCCCTGACGGGCGCATCGTGCTGGTGGCCCTGGGCAAGGCCGCCTGGCAAATGGCCAAAACCGCCCATGACACCTTGGAGAGCCGCCTGGACCGGGGCATAGTGATCACCAAGTACGACCATGCCAAGGGCCCCCTGGGCAAGCTGCTCCTGCGGGAGGCGGGGCATCCCGTTCCCGATGAAAACTCCTTTTCCGCCACCCAGGAGGCCATCGGGCTGGTGCAAGGCCTTGGCCCCCAGGACAGCGTGCTGCTGCTGATCTCCGGAGGCGGCTCCGCCTTGTTTGAGCAGCCCGCCATTCCGCCCCGGGAGCTGCAAAGCATCACCGACCAGCTGTTGAAATCCGGGGCCAACATCGTGGAGATCAACACTATCCGCAAGCGCCTCAGCCGGGTGAAGGGGGGCCGCTTTGCCCAGCTGTGCGAGCCGGCCCGGGTGTGGGCGGTGATTCTCTCCGACATCATCGGGGACCCCCTGGACATGATCGCCTCGGGCCCCGCCTACCCGGACAGCAGCAGCAGCGCCGACGCCTTGCGCATCGCCCGGCAGTACCGCCTGGCCCTTTCCCCCCAGGCGGAGCGCTGCCTTCGGGAGGAAACCCCCAAGGAGCTCCGCAATGTCAGCAGCCTGGTCACAGGCAGCGTCAAGGGCCTGTGCGCGGCAGCGGCCCAGGAGGCCCAGGCGCTGGGCTACGAGCCCCGCATCCTCACCGCCAGCCTGTGCTGCCAGGCCAGGGAGGCGGGCAGCTTTCTGGCCTCCATCGCCCAGTACCACCAGGACAGCCCAAAAAGCCTGGCCTTTATCGCCGGGGGGGAGACGGTGGTGCGCCTCCTGGGCCATGGCAAGGGCGGCCGCAACCAGGAGCTGGCCCTCTCCGCGGCCCAGGGGCTGGAGGGCCTGCGGGATACGGCCCTGTTTTCCCTGGGCAGCGACGGCACCGACGGCCCCACGGACGCCGCCGGCGGCTATGTGGACCAGGATACGGCAGGGAAACTGCGGGCCCGGGGCGTGGATATCTTCCAGGTATTGGAGAACAACGACGCCTATCCCGCTTTGGAAAAGGTAGGCGGACTCATTATCACCGGGGCCACGGGCACCAATGTGAACGACGTATCCGTGCTGCTGATCAAGCGGTAGCCTCTCATGACATACAGCGGGCCGGTTTGCACCAAACCGGCCCGCTGCTGCGTTTTCACTTCTTCCCATTTTTCCCCCGGCCCGGGCCCCCGGGCTTCCCGGAGCTTCCTGGCCCCATCCCCGCCTGGGCTGCCAGGCCCACCCCGGCCTTCATCACCAGCCCGGCCACCACGCCGGTCAAAATCCCCGTGCCGATGCCCACCAAGGTCAGCACCGCCGCGTAGTACAGAATATTCACGTTGCCCACCAAGGCCAGGGCCACCAGCATTTGCCCCGCGTTGTGCAGCACCGCCCCCACCACGCTGATGGCCACCACCCCAAAGGTGGTGAAGCGGCGCATCAGCAGCATCCCCGCCACGCTGGCCACGCCCCCCGCCAGGCTGAAGGCCAGGGCAAAGGGATTGCCAAACAGCATGGCGCTCAGCAGCACCTTCACCAGCATCAGCCCCGCCGTCAGAAAAGGGGGCAGCAGGTACACCCCGTACAGCAGCACCGCGTTGGACAGCCCCAGCTTGATGCCTGGGATGCTGGGCATCAGGGGAATCTGGCTCTCCACATAGCCCAGCACCAGCATCAAAGCCGTCAGCAGGCCGCACAGGGCGATGCGCTGGGCATAGGCGCGGCTGTCCCTAACGTTCCGGCTCACGGGGCCTCACCCCCCACCTCGCTGGCCAGCAGCAGCTCCGCCACCACCCGGTGGGGGGCGCACACCACCATGTTCATCAAAGGCCGGGTGTCCCGGTTCTCGCGGTTTACCATGCCCTGGTACACGCAAAGCTGGTTGTGGCAGGTGGAGGAGCCCATGTAAAAGCCCTCTGGGGACAGATGCAGCACGTTCACCATGCCGCCTCCCTGGTCGATGGTCAAGTCCCGTTCCTCTGTCAGGGGCACCGTGGCCACCGCCTCCCCGCCGATGCTGTAGCGGACATACAGAGCCGCCTCACCGGCGGGACCCTCCGCCGGGCCCGCGCCCCGCAGCAGGGGCATGGCCAGCAGCAAGCCCCCCGCTGCCGCCAACAGCAAAAAAATAAGAAGGATATCCTTCTTGCGAAACATTCCTGTTCCTCCCCCGGCGGATTCCCTTTCCCAAGAAGGAGAAAGCATCAAGCGGTCCGCCTTTGCGTTACCCAACGAGTATATCACAGTTTTGAACGATGTCAAATTGACCGGGCCTGAAAGTTATGGTACAATTTTGGGCGTAAATGCACGGGAAAATTCGGCCCGGGCGCAAGGGGCGGAGGATATCCCCCGCCGCGCCTAAGGGGCCAAACCCGGAAAGGCTGATTTCATGTCTGGACACAGCAAATGGGCGAATATCAAGATCAAAAAGGGCAAGACCGACGCGGCCCGGGGCCAGGTTTTTACCAAGATCGGCCGGGAAATCGCCATCGCGGTGCGGGAAGGCGGCGGCAACCCCGAAAGCAACTCCAAGCTGCGGGACGTGATCGCCAAGGCCAAGAGCAACAACATGCCCAACGACAACATCCAGCGCTCCATCAAGAAGGCCGCCGGGGAGTTGGGCGTGGTGAACTATGAGGAAATCACCTACGAGGGCTACGGGGCCGGGGGCATCGCCGTCATCGTGGAAACCATCACCGACAGCCGCAACCGCACCGCCAGCGACGTGCGCCACTGCTTTGCCAAGCAGGGGGGCCAGCTGGGGGTCACCGGCAGCGTGGGCTTTATGTTCGATAAAAAGGGCATCATCGTCATCGAGCGCACCCCCACCCTGGAGGAGGACGAGGTGATGATGACCGCCTTGGACGCCGGTGCCCAGGACATGCGCACTTTGGACGACGCCTTTGAGGTGATCACAGACCCCGGTGACTTCTCCGCCGTCCGGGAAAAGCTGGAGGCCCAGGGCTTCTCCTTCCTCAGCGCCGAGGTGCAGATGATCCCCCAGAACACCGTGGTCCCGCCGGATCAGGAAGCCCTCGCCAAGATCCAAAAGCTGCTGGACATGCTCCAGGATAACGACGACGTGCAAAACGTCTGGCACAACGCCGAGCTTCCCGAGGAGGAAGAGGAGGAATAACCAGGGCCTGAGGCCCTGGACCCACTCTTCAAAACTGAGCAGGACGGGAATGCCCCGCCCTGCTTTTTGCTATCCCATGATCATCCCATGATATTCCCGTTACAGGTTCGTATACCCCATCAAATACGCGTCGATCTCCCTGGCCGCGGCCCGGCCTTCCGCGATGGCCCATACCACCAAGGACTGGCCCCTGCGCATATCCCCGGCTGCAAACACGTTGCCCACCCCTGTGAAGCAGCCCCCGCCTTGGGTTTTCACATTGCCCCGCTGGTCCATCTCCACCCCGAAGGCCTGGGCCACATAGTCCTCGCTTCCCACAAAGCCGATGGCGATCAGCAGCAGCTCGCAGGGGAGCTCCCTCTCGCTGCCCGGCACGGGAACCATGCTCCTGCGGCCGTTTTCCAGCTTCGGCTCCAGCCGCACCGTTTGGACGGCTCTCAGGTCCCCCTTGCCGTCCCCCAGCAGTTGGGCGATGGTGGTTTGGAAGCTTCGCGGGTCCTTGCCAAAAAGGGCGATGGCTTCCTCCTGGCCGTAGTCGGTCTTGCAAACCAAAGGCCACTCAGGCCACGGATTGCTCTCGGCCCGCCGGTC
>JARKQO010000594.1 GCA_029974855.1 Eubacteriales bacterium | reverse complement strand
CGGGCACCCGAAGGTATTCGGCGAATCTGCCAGTCTGGGGATTGGATATCTGCAGATGTCCAGGGGGCAGATCGCTCCGCACCAGGATCGCTTCGTGATCGGTGATCCTCCCCCAGGCAAGCTGAACGGGAGCCAGGCTCGCAATCAGGGGCATCGCGAGGTCCGACTCGGTGGATAGGACAGCCACATCGTAGTGCGCGCCCGTGGCGGCGAGCGCATTCGTCAGGAGCTCCAAATAATCATAAACGACGCCGAAGTCGCCCGGTTGCCCAGCCACGTCGGCAGCGACCCTGATGGTGTAAAGTTCCTCGAGCCCGGCTATATCCGGCCGCTGCGCGGCAATCTCCTCCGCCAAAGCAGCCATGCGCGCCGGCGGGTCCGATGCCACAATCTGCGTATAGACCTGCGTCACGGAGAGCAGCAGATTCAATACGTAATTGGAATCGCTGGGATCCAAAACCAGGGGGGGCTTCAATCAGGGCCCCCACATAGGCATTCGCGGTATATATCTTGACGTCTTCCTTGCCCCCGACGTTACGGGGACCAGCCTGTGCCCCCCAGAAAGTGAGCGCCATCAAGCCGATCAGGCACAGCAAGGCCGTGCGCCGGGGCCAGGCGGCAGACGGTTCAGCAATTGAGGCTTTGATTTCTAACTTCTTTCTCGAATCAGGTTTCATGGGTGTTCAGTGATGACAAGGAGTTGCCTTGGGGGGATGGTCCTGTAGTGAGCGCTCCGCAGGTGAGGAATAAGTGGTTTTCGGGCTCACCAATCATGCCATCATCATGCCGCGATTTGGACGCGGGTGCCAAGCGGTAAGACCTGGCAGGGTGCCACGTTTTGTGAACTCGTGTGCGGGTTCGCGGGGCGCACCGGAGCGGAGCTCGCCTCCAGTCCGAAAAGCCCCCCGGCACAGCAAACGCGCTGCTCCGGATCCCGGAACTCTGCCTCCCTGTGCGCCTCCGTGGTCGGCTCCGCAATGCGCAATCCCACCTTGCCGGTAGGGGCCAATCAAGGACCCGTGGTTCCACCCTCCTTTGCGCCGGGGCGTCCTTTGCATGAAATTGTTCCCCGACGGGATGCCCCACGCCAAGGACCCGAAGCTCGCCAGGAAACTTCCGCGTCCTTCTACCTTTTCTGCGGCCCCCCCAAAAAAAATTCAAAGTTGGACAGCACTTGTCCGGCCTCGGACACGCTTTGTCCAACTATATAGAGTGAACAGTTATGATTACGTCCTATGTATAACAACGACCTCAAAAACCAATTCGTCCAACTCCGCGCCCGCGGTTGGAGCCTCGCCAAAATCGCCGCCCAACTCCACGTCTCCCAACGCACCCTCGTGGACTGGAACCGCCAGCTCCAATCCGAAATCCGCACCCTCGCACTCCTCCAGCTCGAAGCCCTCCACGAAAAACACCTCGGCTCCCTGGAAGAACATTTCGCCCGCTGGTCCCTATTCCTCCACCGCGTCGAATCCGAACTCTTCTCCCGCTACCGCGATCTGGACATCCTCACCACCCCCGTCCTCGCCCGCCTCGCCTCCCTGGCCTTCGCCCGCCTCCAACACCTCAAACCCGACTTCTCCGAACTGGACTCCCCCCAACCGCCACCCACCAGTCCCCAGCCACCCGAGGCCCCCGCCCCCGTCCAGCCCAACGACTCCGAACCTCCCCCGCCAACCCCTCACTCCCCAACGCTCCCGGAGCCCCCTCCAGCGCCCGCCACCTCCGAACCGCCCGCCCCGCTTCCCACCCAAATCCCCCTACTGCCCGAAACCCCGGCCCCATGAAAATTGCACCATTTCTGCACCATTCCTTCACCATTTTTCAAAAATTTCTCAAGCCCCTCCTCAACGCCAGCAGGGCTCCTTCTTTTTTTCATATCTGAGATTTGCACCGCCCAACCCCGACAGCCCGCAGGCCGGCGCGCCGGTGCCAGGCAAACGCGGTTCAGGGGCTGTGGGAATGGCCGGTTACACCTCCAGCCCCGTGGTCAAGTTGACCGATCCCGCGACCCCACCCCCCGCTCACGTTTTACCGTGCGGTGACACCCTCATCCACCTGGCATTACTTTGCTGCACAGGAATCCCCCCCGCCGGGTTTTCCTGTCGGCCGCCGAAGATGGACGATCGTGGCGCCCCACCCGCCGTACTGGGGGTGGTCCAAGGTATAAGAGACCACCTCCGGATGTTTGGCCAGCAGGGCATGCACGGTGCGCTGGAGTACTCCGATGCCTTTGCCGTGGATGATGCGAACCTCAAAAATGCC
>JARKQO010000590.1 GCA_029974855.1 Eubacteriales bacterium | reverse complement strand
CCTGGGCTCATCGGAATCAGAGGCGTAATAGGTGTAATAGCCGGATTTGCCATAATACCGCTTGCTGGAGTAGCTGTCAAAGGACACGTTGTTCAGCACGGCTCCCAGCACCCTGCAGCCGGTCAGCTCAATCTGCCGCCTGGCCTCGTTCAGGTCCCGTCTCCTGACCTGGTTATGGGATACCACCAGCAAGGTGCCGTCGCAGGATTTGGCGATCTCCGCCGCGTCAATGATCACGCCGATGGGGGGCGAGTCCACCAGCACCACATCAAACATCCCCGCCAGGTGATCCAGCAGCTCGGTGAGCCTGGGGGTGCTCAGCAGCGTCAGGGAGTTGGAAACCTCGTATCCCACGGGCACCATGTAGGCCCCCGGGATGTTGGTGGAATAGACCACATCCTCCAGCTCGCTCATGCCCGCCAGATAATGGGTGATCCCCCGGTCGCTGCTTCCCCCGTCCGGAAAGCGCAGGCCGTATCTTTCGGCAACCGCCGCCCGGCGAAGGTCCCCGCTCACAAAGACCACCATTTTCCCCAGGCCGGCAAAGGAGCGCATCATGTTCATGGTCATGAAGGATTTCCCTTCCCCCGCGGTGCAGCTGGTAACCATGATCTTTTTCACTTGGTTTCCCGAGAAGGTAAGGTTGGTGCACAGGGTGTTCAGCGCCTCATTGCAGGCATAGTCCAAAAGAGGGAATTTCGTGATGGTTAGGCTTCTCACCCCCTTATGCCCCCTTCCTGGCGGCTTTGTCCGCCTTCTTCTTGGCCTTGCTCGCGCTTTGGCCGTTCAAGACGGGCACAATGGCCAAGGTGGCCAGATTCGCGTATTTGGCGATATCGTCCGCGGTCTTGACCTTGTCGTCCATCACAAACCGCACCGTGATGACCCCTATGGCCAGCAGGGCCCCCAGGAGGAAGCCCAGCATGATGTTCCGGGTCCTGTTGGGGCCCACGGGCAAAATGGGCTGAAGCGCCACGGACAGAATGTTCGGCTCCTCTGTGGCCATGGTGGCGGAGATATACTTCTTTGCCACAGTGGCGTATTCGTTGGCAATCACGGTGGCCTGCCTGGCGCTTTCGGAGGTGACGGTGATGTAAAGGATGCGGGTATCGGTGGGATTGGTTACGGTAAGCATGTCCTGCATTTGGGAATAGGTATAGGAAAGCCCCAGGTTTTTGATCACCATCTCGTGCACTTCCCAGGTTTTGAAAACCTCCTGGTAGTCGTTTTTCAGATAGGTGCCGATCTGCAGATCCGACAGGTTGATGGCCGAATCCCTGGGGTTCATCACATACAGCTTGGCTGTGGCCTCGTATTGGGGCGTTTGGAATACAAAGGTATAGACCCCGGCCGCGAAAGTGCACAGCACCGCGGTCAGGAGAATATACTTCAGGTTTTCCAGGAGCCGGTAAAACAGCTCGAGCAGGTCGATTTCAGTTTCAGTCTCCACGGAGTCCGGGGCGGAAAGATTGGGGGGCCTGCCCACCATTCTTCTCTGCCGCCCCTCTTTTTCGGTAGGCGTCATACCCTTCCTCCGGCAACTCATTGTAAAGAAAACAGTGCCGCCCGCCTGAGCGGCCAGAGCTTGGCCCAGGCGGACCGGCACTTGAGGGGCTCCAGGATTCCCTTTGCGATGAATTGCCTCCAACCTAACTGCCAGGCATATCATCTTCCGTGTGGAAAGAGGGCGTCAGCCTTCTGGCCCACTTAGCTCAAGATCGCCAGCATGGCGGTGCCGGTCTGCATCTTCTCCAGCACCTCCTGGGTGAAGTGGACCCTCACAACCCCGCCTACCACCTCGGCCGGCAGCGGGTACCAGGTCACGGTTCCGCCGGAGCGGACGCCTACCATGGCCACCAAGGTCTGCCCCTCCTGGTACTGGGTGGCAAACTCAAAGGAAAGGATGGCTCCGCCGGTGACGGTGCCGGTGACGCTGATGGGCAGGAGCTCGTTCATGCCCAGGCCCTTGGCGTCGAAGCCCTGGGGCAGCAGCGCGCCGATGGCAGCCTGGACAGCCGGATCGAAGTACTCAATCAGGGGCGCTCCCTGCTGGGTAAACCCGGCAATGGCAGCCAGTTCGTCGCTGGCCGCCTGGGCCGCCAACCCCGTGGTCAGAACCGTAACATTCAAGGGGAGCGTTCCGCCGGTAGTGGTAGTGCCGCCGGTAGCCCGGCCCAGATCAGTCGTCGTCTTGCTGGGTGAGGCAAAGGCCAGGGAAGTCACCGTAAGCATTACCAACGCGAGTACAAGGCCAACCAACTTCTTGTTCATACTGAATCCTCTCTTTCCGTTCCCTAGTTTTAGTTTCGTCCGTGAATCTACTATTGCCTATAGTGTATTATACTCTTCCCTGCTGGGAAAGGCAACCAAAATTATCCCGATTCCCGGGGTGTGAAAAACAGCTGAATCACCAGTTTCTCCAAAGCGGACTCCTCCATATGATATTCCATAAAGCCATCCTCCCCCACCTTATGCTGCCCCGGGGGGGCGATCGTATCCCTGTTTTCATAATCCCTGCTGCCGTAAAACTCGTTGATCATCCTGCCCCTGGGCATGTTGCTCTGCAGGTTTTTCCCCAGGGCGTCCAGCAGTTTCCCCAGAAAGCCCCCGTCCTCCCGCATCTTTTTGCTAAGCTGCTCGCCCGCGCCGGCCATGTACTCCCGCTGGCGCTCCATCCGGGCCTCGTTGGTGCCGATGCCGATCCCCATGCGGCTGCGGACATAGTATTCCGCCTGCTCTCCCCGGAGGGTGAGGGTGCTGCCCTTGGTCATGGAGGGGTCCAAAGAGGTGAAATCGTCCTTCAGGGTTACGGAAACCCCGCCCAGGGCGTCGTTGAGGATGGAGATGGCGTCCAGGTTCAGGGAGATATAGAAATCGATGTCCACCCCGTAGAGCAGCTTGCTGACCGCGTCGGCGGTATACAGGGAGCTTTGCTCCCCCCCGTCCCCAAAGCCGTGGGACAGGCAGATCTGCGCCCTGCGGGTGCCCGCCACGTTCCCCAATACCCCAAGCACCGTGATTTCCGCCATGGTGTCCCGGTCGATATGGATGGGGGTGACGGTCTTGTCCTTGGCGTCGAACACCAGCAGCAGCAAGAAGTCCGCCTGGCCGCCGTTGCGGAACCCCGTGGGCGCGGCCTCGCTGTCTCCGGCCCTGTCAACGCCCATCACCAGCACGGTCAGCAGGCCGCTTCGGTATTGGTACGGGTTGCCCTGGTACTCCACGGTACGGGCCGGCTCAAACCTTCCGGTGAGCTCGCCCCGCACCTCCTGGTATCCCGCCGGGCCCACCTCGATTTTCCGCCCGATCCAGTACAGCACCGCCGCCAGCACCGCAACCGCCATCACGCCCAATAGGATGCGCAACACAAGCTGCGGGGTGCTGACCATGGCCGCCTCCCGTTTGATCACTCGCTTCATGAATCAGGTTACGCCTCCGCCGTATTGCCGCCGCTATGGGCTTGGGTCGTCTGCATCTCCACCAGCTCGAATGCCAGCCATACCTTCCACACCCTGCCGTCAAAGCGGATCTTGATCTGCCCGTTGCGGCTGCGCCTGTCAATCTTGACGATGCTGCCCTCATAGTCCTTCAGGGGACCGCTGAGGATGCGCACCTTGTCCCCCACGGTATAGGCCTTGGACAGGCCGATGACGCCGCCGTGGGCAAAGGCCCACCGGGCGAAGCGCTGGTCCTGGTCCGCCAGGCGCCACTCCCCCGAGAAATCCCGCAAAAGGCCGATCACACCCTGTATGCTCCGTATATCATAAAAGGAAGGGGCGTCCCCCAAAACCTGAAAAAAGACATATCCCGGCAAGAGGATATGCTCCTGGGTCGATTTAACGCCCTTTAGGCTTTTATGCTTGACCTGAACCACAACCAGCGTTTCCAATTTCTGGTACTTGGCTTCCAACCCCTGGGCTACAAACCGCTCCTGACCGGTGCGGCAGAAGACGCACCCATATTGTACTCCTTGGTCCGGACCGGGAGGCTCCTCAGCCTCCGGCCCGGCGTTGCTTCTATTCAATAGCTTTTCAGACACAGCTTCGCCCCCCGAATGCGCGCTTCGTGAAAAAGAAAAGGGTATGTCGGCCGCTTCGCACGTGACTGAAACTCAGCGCACGCCTATGTGGTGTCTTGTAGAGGATGGGCGCCGCCCGGGGCAGCCTGGGAAGAAGCCCGTGGGTCAGGTCTGCGCCAGGTCTTTCCTTCCGGAAGCAAAATCCATCCCGCAGGTCCTATTCTAGCAAATCTAGCCAACTCCGTCAACCCTTTAGAGGCTTTCTTTGTTGTATATATCATGTGCTGATTCTGAAAATTTTTATTCATTCACCGGAAAAATTTCCTGTGTTCCTCTTTTCCCTGCGGCCCTTCCCCTTTTGGCCCCATGCCGCCAAGGCCCCCTGAAGGAGCAGATAGACGGCCACGGCCACAGACCCCGCCCGGTCCATCACAAGGGCCGCCGGGGAAGCGGGAGCCGCCGCCACGGTTCCCAAGGCCACGGTAACGCAGGCGTCCACCAAGGCCTTGGCCCGGTACAGCCTGGCCTGGGCCCCAAGGATGGGGCCCGGGTCCAGCCGGTTCAGCTTCCGGTACCGGAGCCAGAACCAGGTGTTGGTGACAACGCCCAACAAAGCGATCACCAGGCCGGGGACCACATTGCCCTTTTGGCCGCCCGGGGGCAGCAAAGCCGCCGCCAGCATGGCCGCGCCGCTGAGGCACAGGGCCGCCGCCACCCAGAGGTTGGCGGCGGCCTCCAGGCGCGCCCTGCGGTCCGGGTCCGCCGGTTCCCCCCGGCGGGTGGCCCGGTACACTCCCCAGGACACCAAAATGGCCGCCAGCTCCGCACTCCGGCGGATGAAGTCCGCCAGCTGCGTGGCGGACCTGCCCCAAAAAAGGCCCAGGCCCACCACAAGAGGCCCCGGCGCGCTGAGCAGCACCGAGGCCAGAAGGGTCCGCCCGCCCGATGGCTGCTTCATGGCTCATACCCCCCAGAGGCGCACCAGCGGCAGGATCACCGCCGCGGCCGCCAGGGGGCAGGTGAGGGTATCCATGCCCCGGAGGGTATACAGCTCCACCAGGGCGCAAACCGCCGCTGCCAACAGGGCGATCACCAGGCTGCTTTGCCAGGCCGCCGGGCTCCTTACCAGCAAAATCACCAGCACGGACAGGAAGGATACCCCAAACATGGCCAGGGTCCCCTCCACGCTTTTGCGGCCCTCAATGAGCCTGCCCTGAAGGGGGTGCCTGCCGAACCTTTTTCCCACCAAGGCCGCAGCCGCGTCCCCGAAGCCCCAGGCGAACACGCAGGGAAACACCAGCCACCTCTCCTGGAGCCATCCCCAGCACAGGGAAATCAACGCGGCGAACATCAAAAACACCGCCACAAGGCTGGCCTTGATCTCTCCGGGCTTACGCTGGGTAAGCAGCTCCGAATACCCCGGGACCCGCTCCGCCAAGGAGAGGACCGGAAACACCAAAGCCACGAAAAGCAGAGCCGCCAAAGGCGACATCCACCAGGTCCGGAACCCGTACACCCACAGGAACAGGGAGCACAGCACGATGTGGTGCAAAAGCTTGCGGAACACCTCCCTGGGAACGGGGACCAAGCGCCGCAGCAGCAGCACGCCTATGACGCACAGGACAAAATAGGTGATCAGCAGGCCAAAACCCCTTGTGAACTCCAGCATCATGCTTCAACCTCCGCCTTCCCGGTTTCCGCCAGCCACCCCATCACCTTCCCGTATACCCTGAACCCCGAATCCACAGCCTGATGGGTGCCCAGGCCAAACCCCTCGGTATCGTTGCCCACGACGTACAGCCCCCCTATGGGAGTGTCCCCCCCGGGCCGCCGGGGCCCGGCCTGGCCCAGGGAGTTTGCGATGCCGTAGGCCTCCCCTCCCTGGCCGGGCAGAATGGCGTCGTTGCCCAGGCTGGGCACCAAGGCGGGGGTCATGACCTCCGTGCGGGCGATCACCCCGGGTTCGTACAATTGCGGGGCCATCTTCCGGACCCCTTTCTCGATGTATGCCAGATAGGGCCCCGGGTCCACCCCGGGGTCCGGCAGGCAGGACGCCACCGCGTAAATCACCTGCCTGTTTTGGGGGGCCATGCCGGGATACAGCGAGGTGGTGCCCAGGTAGATGTAGCCCTTCTCCGGCTTGGCGTCCCCCCGTTCCATGGCCTCAAATTCGCCGTAGGTGGAAACGCAGCCCTCGGGAAACAGCACCATCATGGGGGTGGCAAGCACCGGACGGCTGGTGAAATAGCGGTAGCCCACGCAGGCCAGGTTGCTCTCCAGGCCCTTGATTCTTTCCACATACTCCCTGTCAAAATGATCCTCTCCCACCAGGCCCAGCACCGTCTGGCGGATGCCCCCGTTGCTGACCACCACCGGGGCCGCATACGCCTCCCCGTTTTGGGTGGTGATCCCCACCGCCTTCCCCTCCCGGACGTCGATGGAGGCTACCCGGGTGTTCATCAGGATTTTGCCGCCCTTTTCCTCCACGGTTTGGGCCATCACCTCAAAAAAATGGCCCACGCCGCCCTCATAGTAGCGGCCGCCGCTGCCCCGGACCGTGGTTTGGAACATCCGCACCATCTCTCCGGCTGCCACCCGGTCCGAGGTCATTTCAAAAGCGCCCTCCCCGAAGGTGGCCAGCAGAAAGGTGCGGAAGCCCGGGGGCATGGGGCCCAGGCTATCCAGGTATGCCATGGCGGACAGGGTATACAGCTTTGCGATGTCCGCCTCCGTCATGGAGGCCAGCTTTCCCGCCACCCGGGCCATTTGCCACAGGGAGCGGAGCCGCCAGGGCTTCACCCCCAGAAACCCCAGCATTTTCAGGACCTCCGGGAAGCGGAACCCCATGCGCCAGCTGGTGAGCTTCCCGGCCCGGTCCTCGTAAAACAGCGTGCCGATGCCAAAATCGTCCCCCAAAATCAGCCTCACCCGGTCCTGCTTGCCCAGAACGCGGCTGAGCTCTTCAAACAGGGAGTTATGCTGGGGCACGCAGTTGATGGGAAAAAGCTCGTAGGAAAAGCCCTCCCGGCGGAGAGTCATCATCCGGCCCCCGGGCCTTTCGTTCTTATCCACCAGCAGCACTTTTTGGCCCGCGTTTGCCAGCAGGCTTGCCACGGTGACACCCCCGGGGCCCGCCCCCACCACGATGATGTCATAGCGCTCCATAGGGTCCTCCTTCATGATGCGGGGCTTTTGGTACTGGTGAGAAGGGATTTTTTGAATTTCCTGTTGTAGGCCCCGGGCAGCAGCTCCACAAAGCATAGGCCCACCTGCTCCTTTTTCCCGTTGTCAATCCTGGCCAGCAGCTCATAGTAGCCCAGGTTCATCTGACCCTCCAGCAGCGGCGTGATGGTATAGCGCTCCTCCTTGAGGCCCGGAACGGTGAGCTCCCACAGGCAGGAGTATTGGACCCCCTGGGGGTAGGTGAAGGCGGTGGGCCGGATGCGGTAGTCCGTGAGCCTTTGGCAGCCGCCGTCCGCCCGGATGTAGGTGCCGTCCTGATGGCGGCTCTGGGGAAAGGAGAACAACATCATCTCCTCGTCGTCAAAGAACCGCAGGGAAAACCATTCCCAGTGGGTGCCGGGGTTCAGCAGGCTGTAGGGCCCGCCCTGCTTGTCAAACCAGGTCTTTCCGGTTACGCGGAAGCGATGGCCGTCCAAGGTCATGGCGCCGGCAGTGGGCATGTTGGGGTAGGAATAGTACACCGTGGTCTGGCGCTTGCCGGGAATGCCCATCTGCAAAAAGCCCTTGTCGCAGTGCCAGACCGGGCCCTTGCCGTAGCCCAAGGCCAAGTCCAGGGAAAAGCGCGGATGGCGCACCCGCAGGGCCATGCCCGTTTCCTCCTTGCTAAGCCGGGCCAGATCCCGGTAGCCTACCATATCGGGCCCGATGACCACGCCCCTGGGGGAGAGCTGGATGTTTTGAAAATACTCGTGCCTGCCTGTGGAAAAATCCGTCAGCCCCAGCATCACCAGGTAGGGGAACAAGGCCGCCACCCGCACCCGCAATACCGTAACCTGGAAGGAGTACAGCCGCTGGGCGGAGTCCGTCAGATACCCGGTGGCATACCACCACTCGGAGCAGCCTTTGTGCAGCCCCCACTCCTCCTGAAAACCGCCGTGTTCACGGCCCAAATAGGGCCTCTTTGGGAGCCTTGGCATATCCGCACCCCCCGTCCCATTGCTTCTTGACTTTTCGGGCCCCTTCCATCATACTGACAATATGTAATTTAATCAACGGCCTGTTCGCTAAATACTGCCTGTTATCTAACAGAACAGGGCAAAACAGTTCGTTAACCGGATGGAGGCGGTGGGTTTTGGAGGGGAAGAGCATGAAGGAAAAGGTGGACCGCAGGGTGCTGTACACCAAGATGTTCCTTCGGGAAAGCCTGCTGGAGCTGATGCGGGAAAAGCCCATCGCCAAGATCACCCCCAGCGAGCTCTGCCGCCACGCGGGGATCAACCGCAATACCTTCTACGCCCACTACAACAGCCCGGAGGCTCTTTTGCTAAGCGTGGAGGAGGAGCTGTACGGCCAGCTGCGGCATTCCATCGAGCACTCCCTGAGGCAGGGGGGCATCTCCGCCTCCCTGACGGAGATATGCCAGGCCATCGCCGATCACCGGGACCTTTGCACCGTTCTCTTTTCCGAATACGGGGACAAGGATTTTCTGCGGCGGATCATCGATTTGGCCCACGATAGGACCGTGGCCCAGTGGCAGGCCGCCGGCATGGCGGAAAACCCCGAGCGGCTGGAGATGCTTTACCTGTTTTCCGTCAACGGCAGCGTGGCCATCATCCAGCAGTGGATCCGGGAGGGGATGAAAAAAAGCCCGGAGGAGATCGCCCAGTTTTTGGAGAAGATGAGTTATTTTGGGCTGCGGGGGTTTGCGGGGTAGGCGGCGGGCTTTCTTTGTCTCCTTGTTCCTTTGCTTCATTTCGTATGATATACTATGCTCCACGGGAAACGGAAGCTTGTAATGAATATGATACGGGGAGAAAGAGATTGAGGGAGTTTACGATCGGCTCAACCGTGCCGTTTGGCGGTTATGATTGGCGCGTTCTTGAGATACAAGGCGGTGCGGCCTTGATCCTCACTGAACACATGATCGGACAACACCCCTATCATCATTGCGCCGGTGATGTGACATGGGCCGACTGCTCATTAAGAAAATATCTTAACGGTGAGTTTTATCACAAATTCACCGCTGCCGAACAGGCAAGAATCATTCCGGTAGTAAACAAAAACCACGACAATCCGTGGTACGGTTCAAGAGGCGGGGAAGATACCCGGGATTCCATATTTCTTCTGAGCATTGAGGAAGCAGTGTGCAACTATTTCGGTGACAGCGGCAAAAACCTTGAAAACCGCAGCGCCAAACAACGATATTGGTTTCAAAAGAAAGACAAAAACAACAACCGCCGAATATCCACATTCGATGGGTATATATGGTGGTGGTGGCTCCGGTCCCCCGGGCGTGACAACAGAAGAGCCGTATATATCCACGGCGACGGCAATATAGGCATTCAGGGGAACGGCACCTTCCGCTACAGCAGCAACACGATTCATCCTTTAACAGGCGATAACAGCGGCGGAGTTCGTCCCGCTCTGTGGCTGAATGATGAAGATTGAATTGCCGGCGGCCTTTCTTTGTTCCTTTGTTTCATTCCGTATGATATACTGTGCTCCACGGGAAACGGGAATGGATCACATATCTGAATGAAGATGATTGGATATTGGAAAGCGCCGGATGAATTGAATTTTAACTGTTCGGTGAAGGAGCAAGAACATGAATTGGGAACCGTGGACAGGATGCTATCCAATGAGTGACGGATGCACATATTGCTATTTCTATGGACCACACGCAAAACGCCACGGTCAAAACACCATACAGAAAACAGATAAATTCGATTGGCCTGTACGGACAAACGCCAAGGGTGAATACAACATAAAAGGGAGTAAAATCCTTGCCACCTGTTTTGCCACTGATTTTTTTCTGCCCGAAGCTGATGAGTGGCGCAAGGACGCTTGGAGCATGATAAAACAAAGGCCTGATATTGATTTTTTAATTTTGACGAAACGAATTGACCGGTTTCCTGTTTCATTGCCCTCCGATTGGGGTGACGGCTATCACAATGTAAATATCGGCTGCACAGTGGAGAATCAAGCTTTGGCGGATTACCGCCTCCCTTTATTTCTGTCTTACCCGATCAAACATCGTTTTGTTGCCTGTTCCCCTCTTTTGGAAGCGATTGATCTGTCAGCCTATCTTGATGGGATTGAACATGTGACGGTCAGCGGCGAAAGCGGGCGCGACGCCCGCGAATGTGATTATGACTGGGTACTGGATATTCGTGAGCAATGTGTAAAAGCAAATGCTACATTTTGGTTCAAAGGGACTGGATCGTTTTTTAAACGAGATGGCACGGTGGAAAAAATAAATCCCTTTAAGCAAGGGAGCATTGCGGGTGAACTTGGCATAAACATTTTAAACGGGAAGAAATTGTTTTGAAATAGCAAGTTGTTTGCCAAATTCCAATGGATCCTCCGGTTCCTCAAACGCCTGCCGACGGGGGCCTTTCTTTGTTCCTTTGTTCCTTCTGTTTCATTTGATATACTGTGCTCCACGGGAAACGGGAATTTGCCGGGCAGCTCTGAACTGCGGACTATTTATATATGAAGGTGTGTTTATATGAAAGAGGATCTGCTGTTTTACAAGGAATATCAGCGTTTTTATCAAATGGCCGCTGATTCCGATTGCTTTAAAGAGTATTGTAAAAGCGCTTTTGGCGCTGATTTTTCACAGGATGGGTTCAGCGATATTCATCAAATTGACTTGATTACGCGGTACGTTGCTTTGGATTCCAATTCCTTTATTTTGGATGTTGGATGCGGCAACGGGAAAATGGTTCAATACCTAAAGAGCAAAACCGGCGCGCATATTTCCGGCTTTGATTATTCTGAAAACGCTATTCGTACAGCTATAGCCGATCATACTACAGATTCCGACTTTATTGTTGGTACGCTCGATGAAATGATGTATCCCGCAAAACATTTCGACTTAATTGTATCTATGGATAGCATCTATTTTTCAAAAGACATGCGTCAATTTGTCAAAAAAGCATACGGTTGGTTAAAGGACAAAGGGACTTTTTTTGTGGGTTATCAAGAGGGCGACATCATGCCCAGAACGCAAAATGGCGATTCTACCATCTTTGCTAACGCACTTAGAGAATGCAATTTAGAATATCAAGCCATTGATTATACAGAGCAAACTTTTCATATGCTTCAACAAAAGAGAAATGCAATGCTGAATTTAAAGGAAGCATTTGAAAAGGAAAATCTCATGGAGTGGTATCATCTTGTTCTCGCACAGACAGATTGCGTCACAGTTTCTTTTGACGAATATATAAATGGCAACGCAAGATATATCTACATCGTCAGAAAATAAGCATGCTCTCCATCAGACAAATTCCAATGGATCCATGAGGATGGATTTTCAAAAATCCCCTTGCGTAACCCCTTGCTTGTGACGTTACGTGATGATGTAGGGTAAGGCCAAGGAGGTGAGTTCTATGCCGCAATACACAACCGGAGAACTGGCCAAGCTATGTGAAGTCTCTGTCCGGACAGTGCAATTCTATGACGCTAAAGATTTGCTGAAACCGTCAGAGCTTACGGAGGGTGGCAGACGGCTGTATTCCGATGATGACCTTCATCAATTGCGCCTGATTTGCATGTTAAAAGCCCTGGGGCTTACGCTTGTATCCATTAGAGGCATATTGGACAGCGACAGCCCTGGCAAAGTTTTGTTGCTGCTGCTTGACGAACAGGTCAAGCGGATTGACGGCGAAATGAAGGACAGGCAGAAACAGCTGGATTCGATCAAGGCCATTATCGAGAGCATTCGTCATACAGACAGGATTCCGGTACATTCCATAAGCGACATAGAGCGCATGATGAACAGTCAAAAGAAGCTGAGAAAAACACATGGGACCATGCTGATCATTGGCCTGATCATGGATGCCATCCAAATTGGGGCAGTGGTCCTTTGGATCGCGAAAGGTACTTGGCAACCCTTTGCGATCGGAATGCCATTGGTTATTCTGATGGGCATTTTGACAACAAGGATGTACTATAGGAACACGGAGTACATTTGCGCGGAGTGCAACACCAGATTCAGGCCAACAGTAGGCAAATTCTTGTTTTCCGGTCACACCCCAAGGACGCGAAAGCTAAAGTGCCCCGAATGTGGGCACATCGGATACTGCGTTGAGGTTGGGGCTGAAAAATAAGACGCAAATCCCAACTGATCCGCCGGCTCCTCAAACGCCCGCCGCCGGCGGGCGTTTTTGACGCCCCCGTCCCCTCCCCTGCCCGCCTATATCGGATTGCCGGCGGCCAGGGGGATCATCCGGGGTGCTTCGGGATGTCCGGGATCATCGAAAGGAGCTGTACCGCCCGCATCCCTGCGGGCGGCCTGTTTGGGGTTGCTTGGTTTGGTTTTCCCGGCCCACCCGGCTCCGGCGGCCTGCCGGGATCAGTGCCGGGCATGGCCGTCCTGATGGCCGCAATCCTGTCCATGGCCCTCGTGGTGCTCCCCCTGGTGGCTGCACGCCACCTCCGGGTCGTATGCCAAAGTGCCTGCCAGCAGGTGGGCCACGGCCTGGTCCGCGTCGCCGGTGACGCCGCCGTACAGCGTAATCCCCGCTTCCCCCAGGGCCCGCTTCGCGCCGCCGCCAATGCCCCCGCAGATCAGCGTGTCCACACTGCCCTTTTTCAGAATGTCGGCCAAAGCCCCGTGGCCGCTGCCGTTGGTGTTCACCACGGCGGTCCCCTGAATCCGGCCCTCCTGGACGTCATAGACCTTGAAGCGCTCCGTGTGCCCAAAGTGCTGAAATACCTTTCCGTTTTCATACGCCACCGCGATTCTCATTGCGTTGCCTCCCTCCATGATGTTACGGTTCCTTCTCCCCTTGCCATTGCCGCCCCCCGCAGCAGCCCCTGCCGCAGGGGGAGCCGTTGTGCTCGCAAAAGCGCACGTCCCCGCCGCCAATTTGCAGAGGCCGCCCTTGCACGATGCATTGGGCCAGCTTTTTTCTGGCGCTGCCATAGATGGCCTGCACCGTGGTCCGGGCCACTTCCATTTGCTCCGCGCATTGCTCCTGGGTCAGCCCCTCAAAATCGATCAGGCGGATGGCCTCGTATTCGTCCAGGGCCATGGAGACGGCCTCCCCGCCCCCTTCCCAGGGCCTGAAGCTGGTGCACCGGGGCCGGGCGCACACCCGCCGGTGCTTCCGGGGTCTTGGCATCCCCTCACCTCTTTTATTGCTGACATATGTCAGTAACCATGATACACCTTTTTTGTCATATGTCAATAACCAATTTGTTCCCTTCTTCCATGCCATATGGTATACTATGCTCCACGATCAAGAGGAGGAGCGCCCATGAAGTACTACAAAAAGCTGGTGGGCCGCAAGGTCTACCTGTCCCCCATGTGTTTGGAGGACGCGGAAACCTACACAAAATGGCTGAACGACCTTTCGGTGACCGAAAACCTTGGCATGTCAAGCCTCATGATCTCCCTTTCCGGGGAACAGGAGTGGATCAGCAAGAATTCCCAGAGCACGCAATTCGCCATCGTCAAGGTGGAAAATGACGAGCTCATCGGCAATTGCGGGCTGAATGTCATCAACCAGACCCATCAGAACGCGGAGATCGGCATCTTTATCGGCGACGAAGCCAACCGCAATCAGGGCTACGGCGCGGAGGCCATGGGCCTGCTGGTGGATTTCGGGTTCAACTATCTGAATCTGAACAATATCATGCTGAAGGTTTTTGCCTTTAACCAGCGGGCGATTCACTGTTACCAAAAAGCCGGCTTCAAGGAAATTGGCCGGAGGCGTCAGGCCCATTATGCAAAGGGCAGCTATCACGACGAGGTTTTCATGGATATCATCCGCTCGGACAGGCTTGCCTAGCGGGGACCTTTGAGCCGCTCGCCTGTAGGAAGCGTACATTGGGGTTCGTAGGCGGGGTTCCCAGCTGTGGCTGCTTGTATTGGGGAGGGGATAACAAGTGAACGGGAAGAACGAACCGGCGGCATCCGGAGCATTGGACCCCGGGCCCTTCTACCACGGCACAAAAGCCGGCCTGAAGCCCGGAGACTTGCTGGAACCCGGCCATAGCTCCAACTATGGCCAGGGAAAGAAGGCCAGCTACGTCTACCTCACCGCCACGCTGGACGCGGCTGTCTGGGGTGCGGAGCTGGCAGCGGGCGACGCGCCCGGCCGGATCTACCGGGTGGAGCCCACGGGTCCCATAGAAAATGATCCCAATTTGACGGACAAGAAGTTCCCGGGGAACCCCACCAGGTCCTACCGAACCCGGCACCCGCTGCGGGTGGTGGGCGAGGTTCCGGATTGGGCGGGGCACTCCCCCCAGGCGCTGAAAAGCATGCTGGATCATCTTGAGGAGCTGAAGCGGCTGGGCATCGAGGCAATCAACGATTGACCGCCCCTGGGGGGCATTGCGGGCTGTCCCCTGGGGAGGGCACAGTGATCCGCGAAGGACAGGACGGGAGGGATTGAAATGACGGAGGATGAACTGAAAATCAAGCTGTACGCCTTTACCCTGGATTGCAAGGACCCCTACGAACTGGCGAAATTCTACGCGGGGCTGCTGGGGTGGGACATCCCCTTTCACAATGAGGATTGGGCCTGCGCGGGCGCTCCGGGAACGGCCCAGGGGGCCTATCCCTGTATCCTGTTTCAGCGGAATCCCGCGTATCAGCCGCCGGTGTGGCCGGAAACGCGGGAGGCGCAGCAGCAAATGGCCCATATGGACTTTGCCGTGAACGATGTGGAAAGGGCCGTCCAATACGCCATCCATTCCGGGGCGGCCATGGCGGACGCCCAGTTTTCAGAGGATTGGAAAGTGATGCTTGACCCCGCCGGACACCCCTTTTGCCTGTGTGAGATGAAATCCGTGATGGAGAGCGCCCCTTTCGCGCTGCGATAGCAGGACTTTGAGCCACAGACGGTTTGCGTCATCCTTTGCACCATCCTTTGCATCACCGGAGGAAACGCCATGCTGCGAAAAGTCAATCTCAAGGATGCGGTACATCAGGTGGAAAGCCTGTTTGTGTACGAAAAAATCGGAAGGCTGAACGGGCACATCCTAAGCGTGGTGAACGTTGAGGACAGAACCCTGGACTTCCATATACACAGCAATTCGGATGAGCTTTTTTATGTGCTCGAGGGGAGCTTCCATCTGGAAACCCAAGACGGGCTGATCCAGCTTCAGGAAGGCGAGCTGATCATCGTTCCCAAGGGGGTTCTTCACAGGCCTGTGGTAAAAGGGCTCACCAGATTTCTGATGATAGAGCTGGAAGGCACCCTGAACAAGGAAAACAGCGGCGATGCCTATACGGAATAGCGGATGGCCGGGGGCATCCCCATCCATTGTTGCGGAGGGGCTGAACCGCCGGACAGGCGGGGATTTGGAGGGCGGTATGATGGACACTCTTGATTTTGCTTACTTCTTCAGGCAATTGAAGGCCGGCGTATCAATCGATGAGACCTGCTTCTATTTTTCTGACGAACCGCAGATAAAAGAACGCTGCATCGGATTTCTTCCTCGAAATGAAAACCCATACTGGGTGGGCTATTGTGATATTCCAGGGGGCTGTGACTATCATACCGCTGAGGATTTGGTTGACGCGAAAATCTTCGATGGCAGATCACTCAAAGAGAGATGGGACCATGTGCGTATCCTAAGCATTGGGGCCGTCAGTTTGGATGATTGGCTCCAATGGTTCCGGCAGGTTTGACAAATCCGCATCTCCATTGGTTTCCCGGCTCCCCAAACGCCTGTGGCCGGCGGGCGCTTTTGACGCCCCTTGGGAAACGGGGGCCCTGCTGCCCGCCCCTATTGAATTGCCGGCGGCCCGGCTGCCTTTCCCCGTTCCCTTCTTCCATCCCGTATGGTATACTATGCTCCACGGTCAACAGGAATCTGCCGGGGTGAAGGTATGGAGATCAGGAAGCTGGCCATCAGCGATTATGAGGAAATCTACGCGTTATGGATTTCCACCCCCGGGATGGGCCTGAACGACCTAGATGATTCAAAAGCGGGCATCGAAAAATACCTGGGGCGAAACCCCGGTACTTGTTTTGTTGCGGTCATATCCGGAAAAATCGTGGGGGTCATACTGGCCGGCCATGACGGCCGGCGCGGCTATATCCACCATACGGCGGTGGCCACGGCAAACCGGAACCAGGGCGTTGGGTCCGCCCTGGTTGACGCGGCGCTGAACGCCTTGCAAGCCGAAGGCATTCACAAGGTGGCCTTTGTGGTGTTCAAAAAGAATGAGATCGGAAACGCGTTTTGGGAACGCATGGGGTTCACCGCCAGGGAGGATTTGCATTACCGCAACAAGGCGTTAACGGATCTTAAAAGAATCGACACATAAACCCCCATTCATCTTCCGGTTCCTTTAGCGCCTGTGGCCCGCGGGGGTTTTTGATGTCCCTTGGGAAACGGGGGCCCTGCTGCCCGGCTGAACGGGTCGGTACTGGTCCCGCATGCGCCATTTTCAAAATATGCAACAAATACTCTAAGTACACTTATAATGTTTGCTGACAAAGATGAAAATACCGCCCGGTTTATTTGGGTATTGGCAGATTATGCCGCCTTCCCAACCTATTCCCTAAATCACCCACACGGGAACAACCCAGTTCTTTGCGTCCAGGGGCAGCACGTCATTGGCCATGCAAACCACGGCCCCGGTTCCCACGGTGGTTTTCAGGCCCTCCAAATCCCCGTGCTTTTCCGGATGCTCCAGGGGGGCCAGCACCCGGAACTGCCTGGCGGCCCCGCTGCCCGGGGAAGCGGACTTTTTCACCTCAATGGGGAAAAGTGTGGCGTTTTCATACAGCAACAGGTCGATCTCCCTCCTGTCCTTGTCCCGGTAGTAGTACAGGGGCGGCTCCCTGCCGGCGTTCAGGTAGCTCTTGTAGATTTCGGAAAACACGTAGCTCTCAAAGAACGGCCCGGACATGGCTCCCGCTTCCAGGGCCTGGGGATTGCCCCATTTCAGCAGGTAGGCGCATAGGCCCGTATCCAAAAAGTGCATCAGGGGCATTTTGGTGACGCGCTTGAGCACATTGTTGGCATAGGGCTGCACCAAGGCCACGATATGGGAGGACACCAAAATGGACAGCCACTTCTTGGCGGTGGGCGCGGAAATCCCCGCTTCCTGGGCCAGCTCCTCATACACCAGGGGCTTGGCCGTCCGCGCCGCCACAAGGGTCATGAAGCGGTAAAAGGCCATTTCATCCGCCACTTGGGTCAGGTCCTTCACGTCCCGTTGCAGATAGGTATCCACATATCCCCGGTAGTAGGCCTCCCACGGCGTTGACCGCTGCTGGTACAGCCGGGGCATGGAGCCCGTAAAAATGCGTTCATAAACCTCGTTCAGGCCCATTTTGGGCACTGCCGAAGCCCGCTTGACCAGGCGCTGGGGCGATGTGGTAAAGGGCTGGGAGGGAACGCCGCTGATCTCGCTGGCGGAAAGGCCCAGCAGCCGCACAATCCCCACCCGCCCCGCCAGGCTCTCGCTGACGTTCTTCATCATGTGAAAGGGCTGGGAGCCTGTGAGCCAAAACTGGCCGTTGCGCTTGGAACGGTCCGCCGCTATTTTGATGTAGGGCAGCAGCTCCGTGGCGTATTGAATCTCGTCGATCAGCACAGGGGGGGTGAACCGCTGCAGGAACAGCGCCGGATCGCTCCTGGCCAGATACCGGAGGTCCGGGTCATCCAAAGTGGCGATTTTCCGGCCCGGCTCCGCCAGCTTTTCCAGCATGGTGGACTTGCCCACCTGCCGGGGGCCGGTAACCAGCAAAACGGGGAATGTCCGGGAAATCTCCAGAACGGTTTCCTCCGCGGCACGCTTGATATACATTGGCCTTTCCCTCCCCCTGTCAGCATGCGCCGCGCGCTGTCTGACTATTCTAAACTCACTCTTTATGATAGACGAAATACCTCCCTGTGTCAAGGGATTCCCCCCCTCCCCTATTGAATTGCCCCCGGCCATGTGCTATCATCCGTGGTATACCAAGACGTTCAAAACCCCAAAACCCCCAAAACCCTGAAAACCTCAAGACCCTCAGGACCCTCAGGACCATCAAGATCATTGAGAGGAAGGAAGGCCGTGAAAACAGTCATCGTGGGAGATGGCAAGGTGGGGTATGCCCTCACCGAGGAGCTGGCCCGCCAGGGCCACGACGTGGTGGTGATCGACAGCAAGAAGGACGTGCTGCGGCACCTGACCGAGAAGCTGGACGTAATGGTGGTAAACGGCAACGGCGCAAGCCTCAGCGTGCAAAAGGCGGCGGACGTTGGCAACAGCGATCTGCTGGTGGCCGCCACCTCCTCCGACGAGGTGAACATGCTCTGCTGCGTGGTGGCCCGCAAGCTGGGCTGCCGGCACACCATCGCCCGGGTGCGGAACCTGGACTACGCGGAGCAGCTGCTGTGGCTCAAGGAGGACCTGGGCCTCAGCATGACCGTGAACCCGGAGATGGCCACAGCCCGGGAAATCTTCCGCCTGCTGCAGTTTCCCGCCTTCCTCAGGCGGGACTCCTTTGCCAAGGGCCGGGTGGAGATCGTGGAGATCGAGCTGAAGGAGGGCAATGTCCTCATCGGCAAAAAGCTCAGCGAGCTGTACCAGACCGTGAAGGTCCGGGCCTTGGTCTGCGCCGTGCAGCGCCAGGAGGAGGTCCACATCCCCGCAGGCGGCTTCCAGCTGGCTTTGGGGGATAAAATCTACGTCACCGCCCCCTACCGGGACCTGGCGGCCCTCATCAAGGCCCTGGACATCGGCAAGCGCAAGGTGCGAGGCGCCTTGATCATCGGCGGCAGCCGCATCGCCCATTACCTGGCCGTGATGCTCCTGGACTCCGGCATCGGCGTGAAGATCATCGAAAGCCGGCAGGAGCGCTGCCAGGAGCTGGCGGAGCTTTTGCCCAAGGCGGACATCGTCCACGGGGACGGCACCGCCCGGGAGGTGCTGCTGGAGGAGGGCATCCAGGACACCGACGCGGTGGTGACCCTGACGGATATCGACGAGGAAAACCTGCTGGTGTCCATGTTCGCCAACCATCTGGAGGTGCCCAAGGTGGTCACCAAGATCAACCGCATGGAGTACTCCGAGGTGCTCTACGGCGCGGGCATCCAGTCCATCGTAAGCCCCAAGCTGCTCTGCGCCGGGGACATCGCCCGCTATGTCCGGGCCATGGAAAACACGGCCGACAGCCCGGCCGTGTCCATGCACCCGCTGGTGGAGGGCAAGGTGGAGGCCCTGGAGTTTGTGGTCACCAAGGCCACGCCCCACAGGGGGGAAAAGCTGCAAAAGATCGCCCTGAAGCCCGATATCCTCATCTCCTGCATCATCCGGGGCGGTACCATTTTGATCCCCCGGGGCAGCGATACCTTTGAGCTGGGGGATACCCTCATCGTGGTCGCCCAGGCCTCGCAGCCCGTCACCGATCTCCATGAGATCTTCCTCCAGGAACGCTGAGGGGAGGGCGCGCCATGAACCGACGGATGATCCTTTACCTCATCGGCCACATCCTGCGCCTGGAGGCGCTGTTCATGCTGCCCGCTTTGGGCATCTCTTTGTACCTGCGGGAGGGCACCGCCATCCTGGGGCTGGTGGCCTCCATTTTGCTGACCTTGGGGGCCGGGTTCGCGGCCCTGCTGTCCAGGCCCCGGGACAAATCCTTTCACGCCCGGGAGGGCTTCGTCATCGTGGGCCTGGCCTGGATCGTGGTGTCCCTGTTCGGGGCCCTGCCCTTCTTTTTGAGTGGCGCTATCCCGGACTTCATCAGCAGCCTCTTTGAGGCCGTCTCCGGCTTCACCACCACCGGGGCCAGCGTGCTCTCCAACGTGGAGGCCATGCCCAAGGGCCTGGTGTACTGGCGCAGCTTCACCCACTGGCTGGGAGGCATGGGGGTGCTGGTGTTCTTGCTGGCCATCGTGCCCCTGAGCCGGGGCGCGGGCAATACCATCTACCTGCTGCGGGCCGAAAGCCCCGGCCCCCAGGTGGATAAGCTGGTGCCCCGCATTCGCCGCACAGCCGAAATCCTCTACGGCATCTACATCGCCATGACGGTGACCCAGATCACCCTGATGCTGCTGGGGGGCGCGCCCCTGTTCGATTCCGTCACCCTTACCTTCGGCACAGCCGGCACCGGCGGCTTTGCCATCAAAAATACCAGCCTGATGGACTACAGCCCCTATATCCAGGTGGTGGTCACCGTGTTCATGGCCCTGTTCGGGGTCAGCTTCAACATCTACTACCTGCTGCTGATCCGCTCCTTCCGCACCGCCTTCAAAAACGAGGAGCTCTACGCCTACTTTGGCGTCATGGCCCTGTTCACGCTGCTCATCACCATCGACATCCGCCCCCTCTTCGCCCACGGGGCCGTGGCCCTGCGCCACGCCGCCTTCCAGGTGTCCTCCATCATGACCACCACCGGCTACGCCTCCGCGGACTTCAACCTGTGGCCCCAGTTCTCCAGGCTGCTGCTGGTGTCGCTGATGGTGCTGGGGGCCTGCGCCGGCTCCACAGGCGGGGGCATGAAGGTGGTGCGGGTGCTGATCCTGTTCAAGGCCGCCCGCAACGCCGTGTCCCAGGCCGTCCGCCCCAATACCGTGCGCCTTACCCGCCTGGGCGGCGCCGCCCTGGACCAGGATACCATCCACGGCACCCACGTGTTCATGACCCTCTACGCCTCCATCGCCGTGGGCTCCACGCTGCTGCTGTCCCTGGACGGCTTCTCCGTGGATACCAGCGTCACCGCCGTGCTGTCCTGCCTGGGCAACATCGGCCCCGGCCTGGACGAGGTGGGGCCCATGGGCAACTTCGGCATCTTCTCCCCCCTGGGCAAGCTCCTCCTCATCGCCGACATGCTCCTGGGCCGCCTGGAAATCCTGCCCCTGTTCACCCTCTTCGCCCCGTCTGTGTGGAGGAGGTGACGGGGACGGGGGGGAGGAACGACGGGGACGACGGGGGGAGGTACGACGGGGGCCCAGAGGCTCCGCCTCTGGACTCCGCCAGGGACTTCGTCCCTGGACCCGCTTTTGACCGCGCTGCGCGCGGTCAAGGGGAAAGGTTCATCAAAAACATATATATCGTCTGTACCTGAATCAATACCAAACTGGATGGAAGGGGGGGCCGTCAAAGACCTCCTTCCATTCATATCTTTCAACCATGACTTTATCACCGGTGTATGCGTTCAACTCTACCTTATAGATCGGCACAGCGCTCATACCTTCAAACGAATCAGGATAGAAGACAAACTTCCACAATGGCAGGTCTGGGTTTGTGACGTCATAGGATTCGTAGTAGCTGTAGATGTCCCTATTGGTTTGCTCTTCCAGACCGTATTGATTGTAAACATAAAATCTCGCCAAGTCACGTGCATCGTCTAGCTGGATGTCATCCTCCCTGGGCAATCCATATACATTTGTTGTGCTGGCGATGATTTCTTGGTGAGGCTGAGGGTAACGCGCATACGGATTCGTCAACTCCTCCAGGTTACCGCTTTTCAATACCTCTTGTACTTGCGGGCGCAACTCTGCTGAATACTCAGCTTTTCCTTCAACAGACCACTCCCGGACAAGATAACTTCCTTCATATTCAGCATATTCAATGTACTTTTCTAAAATAGGAGGATATGTTCTATCCGCATTATTGGTTGGTAAGCTTGCGGCTTCTGCTTCTAACAATTCGACGTTATAGTCGGGATCGGCAATCAAGTTGCCTCCACCATCAACAAATGCTTCATACCACCGTTCAACATAGCTCTTGCTTCCCTCCGCGAGTATATTGAAACTGACAAACCATCTTTTATATTCCGGCCGTTCGTCTGTAATATACATATTTGCGACCACCTGGGCGTTTTTCAGCTCTTCCAGTGGCACATTCAGTATTTGATTCACAGCCTTTTGCCCAATGGCGATGGCTTCCTTTTCCGTGATATCTCCCTGATCAGGATTCACAAAAGGCATATCGTTGGCGCTTCCAACGTCTGGATTTGTCAGCCGTTGCCACCATACCCGCTTCTCCGCTGGCCACGTATCTTCAGAGCCCATAATGGCAAGGGTTAACAAACCTGCGTCGATTGAATTTACATCATGGTTAAAGGATGTGTTGTAGTCCTTGATATTGGCATTTTGCTCCATAAACGCTAGCATGATTTGATCCGCAAGCTCATCTTTTTCTGTTTCCGTTGTAACCTGATCAAAAAGTTTATCTGTTTTTTCGTTTTCTTCAATATGGCCCATTTCTACCAGGGCTTCAACCAATGCTTCCTTATCCGCGGCTCCCCATTGAGCATAGGTTCCGATTTGCTGCTCTTTTTGCATGAGACCGCCAACATAGTTTTCCCACAGAATCGTCGCGGCCAACGCGCTGAGCGCCAGTACCAACAGTACGATAGCAATCACAAAACCAACGGACAGCTTTTTCTTCACGATCATTTCTCCTCTGATTTGCCGTACTACATTCCTCTGGAGGTCCGGCTTCACGACGACGCCGGAGAATTGGGCGTCAATGGCTTTCCGGATATCATTGTCATACCGGTTCATGTTATCCATGTTGCCGCCCCCCTTCCAGCATGTCATGAAGCTTCTCCCTGGCGCGTTTAAGGCGGGATGAAACAGTCTGGTTTTTCATATTAAGCGCTTGCGAAACTTCCCGGATCGTCATTCCCTGGTAGTAATAAAGCAATATGACCTCCATGTATTTGTGGGGCAGCTTCATCACAACCATCGCAAGATCCGCTTGGTCATCGGAGGGCTCAATGGCCGGCTGAGGGATTTTCTCCAACGAAACGCGGCGGTCAACATAGCGGAACCACGCCGAGCGGCGCATGTCCTTACAGGTATTGATCGCAATTCGCATTAACCACGACTTTTCACTGCATTCCCCGCGGAAAGTGTCCATCGCCTTGTATGCCTTGACAAAGGTTTCCTGAACGGCGTCCTCTGCCATCGCGGAGTCCCGCAGGTAGACGGAACACATGCGCAATAACGCTTCCGCATATTGATTCATCCAAGAAACAAGCCGTTCCTCGCGGATGCTGTCAGAGCTCATGACAACCTCCATTTGTCCACCTCCTTCACCGATTAGACGGAAGGAGTCTTACTTTTGCCCAATTATTTCAAAGATTCTTCACGAACCCATCCATTCCCTTTTCTGTGCGCTGACCTGGCATAGCCCGGGCCATCACGGCCCGGGCTATATTTTCTTTATTCTTTATTCCTTTTTTGGCCGCGCGCAGCGCGGTCCATGATGGGTCCAGGGACGAAGTCCCTGGCGGGGATGCAAGGGGCAGCGCCCCTTGCGCGTCCCCCGGAACCTCCCCCCGTCGTCCCCCCCCCGTCCCCGTCCCCTACGGCTGCTTGCCGATATACGCCAGAATGCCGCCGTCCACGTAGAGGACGTGGCCGTTGACGAAGTCGCTGGCGGGGCTGGCGAGGAATATCGCCGGGCCCATGAGGTCCTGGGTGGTGCCCCAGCGGTTGGCGGGGGTTTTGGCCAGGATGAAGCTGTCAAAGGGGTGGGGGCTGCCGTCGGGCCGCCTTTCGCGCAGGGGCGCGGTTTGGGGGGTGGCGATGTAGCCCGGGCCCAGGCCGTTGCACTGGATGTTAAAGGCCCCGTACTCCGAGGCGATGTTGCGGGTCAGCATTTTGAGGCCGCCCTTGGCGGCGGCGTAGGCGCTGACGGTTTCCCGGCCCAGCTCGCTCATCATGGAGCAGATGTTGACGATCTTGCCGCCGCCCTTTGCCATCATGCCGGGGATGACGCTTTTGGCGCAGATGAAGGGGGCGTTCAGGTCCACGTCGATGATCTGGCGGAAGTCCGCGGCGGACATCTCGTGCATGGGGATGCGCTTGATGATGCCGGCGTTGTTCACCAAAATATCGATGACGCCCACCTCTTGTTTGATTTGGGCTACCAAGGCCGTTACGGCGGCCTCGTCGGTGACGTCGCAGACGTAGCCCTTGGCGTCGATGCCGGCCTCCCGGTAGGCGGCCAGGCCCTTGTCCACCAGCTCTTGGTTGATGTCGTTAAACACCACGGCGGCCCCGTGCTGGGCATAGGCCTGGGCGATGGCAAAGCCGATGCCGTAGCTGCCCCCGGTGATCCAGGCCACCTTGCCCGCAAGGCTAAATAAGTCCATGCTCATGGATATTCCTCCTTTGTCAGCGCAGGGCCGTGGTGGGGATGCCGTCCATGTCGTCAAAGGCCTGGTTCTCGCCCCCCATGGCCCAGATGAAGGTGTAGCTGGCGGTGCCCACCCCGGCGTGGATGCTCCAGGAGGGGCTGATCACGGCCTGCTCGTTCTGCATCACGATATGGCGGGTTTCCTGGCCCTGGCCCATGATGTGGAACACCACGTTGTCCTTGGGGATGTCGAAGTAGCAGTACACCTCCATGCGGCGCTCGTGGGTATGCACGGGCATGGTATTCCACACGCTGCCGGGCTCCAGGGCGGTGAGGCCCATGGAAAGCTGGCAGGTTTTCAGCACGTCCGGGTGGATGAACTGGTTGATGACCCGCTTGTTGCTGCTCTCCAGGCTGCCCAGGGGCTTCTTGGCCGCGTCCCGGATGGTGATAAGCCTGTTTTCGTAGGGGCAGTGGGCCGGGGCGGACACCATGTAGAACTTGGCGGGGTTTGCGGCATCCTTGGAAGCGAAGGCCACCTGCCGGTTGCCCTGGGTGAGGTACAGGCAGTCCTTGTTGCCCAGGGCGTATTCGGTCCCGTCGGCGGTGATCACGCCGTCGCCCCCCAGGTTGAACACGCCGATCTCCCGGCGCTCCAGGAAGAATTTGGTGCCGAAGTTCTTCCACACGTCGATGCCGTGGTCGATGGGCAAGGGCTTTTCCAAAGGCATGCAGCCCAAGGTCACCATCCGGTCCACGTGGCTGTACACGCAGGTCAGGTCCCCGGGCACAAACAGCCGCTCGATGAG
>JARKQO010000581.1 GCA_029974855.1 Eubacteriales bacterium | reverse complement strand
AGACAAGCTCCGGGTGTATACCACCCGGCCCGATACCCTCTTTGGGGCCACCTACATGGTCATCAGCCCGGAGCATCCCCTGCTGGAAACCTACAGGGGCCGCATCGCCAACTACGAAGCCATCGCCCAGTACCGCTCCGCAGCCGCCAAGAAAAGCGATTTTGAGCGCACCGAGATGGCCAAGGACAAGACCGGCGTGGAAATCTCCGGCCTGCGGGCGGTGAACCCCGCCACCGGCAAGGAGATCCCCATCTGGGTCAGCGACTATGTGCTCATGAGCTACGGCACCGGGGCCATCATGGCCGTGCCTGCCCACGACAGCCGGGACTGGGAGTTTGCCAAAAAGTTCGGTCTGCCCATGGTGGAGGTGGTCAGCGGCGGGGACATCGAAAAGGCCGCCTATGAGGACATCGCCCAGGGCACCTTGGTCAACAGCGATTTCCTCAACGGCCTGTCTGTGGCCGATGCCAAGCAGAAGATCACCGACTGGCTGACGGAAAAGGGCCTGGGCGTGATGAAGGTGAACTTCAAGCTCCGGGACTGGGTGTTCAGCCGCCAGCGCTACTGGGGCGAGCCCATCCCCGTGGTCAACTGCCCCCATTGCGGGGCTGTGCCCGTGCCCCAGGAGCAGCTGCCCGTGCTGCTGCCCCAGGTGGACAACTACGAGCCCACCGACGACGGCGAAAGCCCCCTCTCCGCCATGACGGACTGGGTGAACGTGCCCTGCCCCCAGTGCGGCGCTCCCGCCAAGCGGGAAACCGACACCATGCCTCAGTGGGCCGGCAGCAGCTGGTACTTCCTGCGCTACTGCGATCCCCACAACCCCGACGCTTTCGCCAGCCCCCAGGCCCTCAACTACTTCATGCCTGTGGACTGGTACAACGGCGGCATGGAGCACACCACCTTGCATTTGCTCTACAGCCGCTTCTGGCACCAGGTGCTCCACGACCTGGGCTTTGTTTCCGCCCCGGAGCCCTACCAAAAGCGCACCAGCCACGGCATGATCCTGGGGGAGAACAACGAGAAGATGTCCAAATCCCGGGGCAATGTGATCAACCCCGACGACATCGTGGACGAGCTGGGGGCCGACGCCTTCCGCCTCTACGAGATGTTCATGGGCGCTTTTGACCAGGCCATTCCCTGGAGCACCAACGGGGCCCGGGGCTGCCGCCGTTTCTTGGACCGGGTCTGGCGCTTGCAGGACATGATCCAGCCCGGCAAGGGCTTCCGGAAGGACTTCACCCCCCTGATGCATGAAACCATCAAAAAGGTGGGGGACGACTACGAGGCCATGAAGTACAACACCGCCATCGCCGCCATGATGAGCCTGGTGAACGAGCTGTACGCCTCCGGCGGCGCCACTCGCGACGAGCTGCGCACGCTGCTGCTGCTGCTCTCCCCCGTAGCGCCCCACCTCTGCGAGGAAATGTGGGAACTGATGGCCTTTGGCGGCGCCCTGGCCCTGACCCCCTGGCCCGCCTACGACCAGGCCGCCATGAAGCGCAGCCAGGTGGAAATCGCCGTCCAGGTGAATGGCAAGGTCCGTGGCCACCTCATGGTCTCCCCGGACCTCACCCCGGAGCAGGCGGCCCAGGAGCTGCCGGGCATGCCCAAGGTGCGGGAGATCGTCGGCGGCAAGGACATCGTGAAGGTGATCTTCGTGCCCGGGAGGCTTTGCAACTTGATTGTGAAGTAACGGGGGGAGGAACGGGGGACGGGGGACGTTGGGGCTCTGCCCCAAACCCCGCCTAAGGGCTATGCCCTTAGGAATCCCGCTTTTGGCG
>JARKQO010000571.1 GCA_029974855.1 Eubacteriales bacterium | reverse complement strand
AATCCTTCCATGCTGGACAGCGCCGCGCATAAGCCCTGGATTTTGATGGACCCCATGAGGCCCGGGCAGCCGGTGCGTCTGGAAGGCCTTTATCGGCTGTATTTTGTGGACAGGCGCGGTATTCACAAAATCATCCGCATGGCCACGTCCGCTTCCCTGGGCGGGCCTTGGAAAATCGCCCCGGGAACGGTGATGGACGTGGGGAATGCCGGGGATTTTGACGCGTACCACGCGGACACGGTGACGGCGTACTGGTTTGCCCGGCAGGGAAAGATCGTGCTGTTCTACAAGGGATATCCATCCAGCGCCCAGCCGGGCCAGACCCTTTCGCCCTTTGGGTCCTCCACCGCGGTGGCCCAGATGACGCCAGGGGCGTCATACGCCGCCAAGTTGGGACAAATTCTTTTACCGTCCAACCGCCCGGCGGATTGGACCCGGGGATGGACCAGCGGATTGCAGCTCTTTGCGGCGGCGGGGGGAGGATGGTACGGGCTCATCACCGCCAGCCCCACGCCCCCCGCCGATATCCGGGAGGAGCCGGAGATGCGCGAGCCGGCCCCAAGCCTGGGAGGATGGGCGTATACGCCTTTATCCTGGCCCGTGTCCGGCTGGAAGGTGGCGGGCGGGCCCATCGCCACCCTGGAGGGGATTCCCCAAGCGGCGCGGCAAAACGGCGAGCGGGTAAACCTGTGGCGGCATCATTTGCTGGTCCATCAAAACGGAGAACGGTATTTGTTTTATAACGCGGGTTCCTATGGACAGGAGCGCATGTTCGTCCGAAAGGCAACCGGGGGACAGGAACGGGAGGAAAACGATGCAAAAGCTTGAGGCCTACTATCCGGCCATTGTTATCGGCGGTGGAATGGCCGGCGTATGCGCCGCCATCGCGCTGGCCAGGGGCGGCGTGCAAACCGCGCTGGTGCAAGACCGCCCCGTGCTGGGGGGCAACTCCAGCGCGGAGATCAACGTCCCTTTTGGCAGCGCGGACAACAAAGGGACTTGCCGGCATTCCAGGGAAACCGGAATTCTGGACGAATTGCTTGTGGAGAACGCCTATTTTCCCAATCCCTCGGACCCTAAGGAATCCCAGGGCTTTTCCGGCTCCATCTGGAGCGTCGTCCTGTGGGCGGCCGCCAAGGAGGCGGGGGTTTCCCTCTATTTGAACACCGTAGCCAAGGACCCGGTTGTGGAAAATGGCCGCATCGTGGCGATCACGGCGGAGCAAATCACCACGGAAAAGCAGTGGCGCATGGCCGGGAAAATCTTCCTGGATTGTTCCGGGGACGGCCGCGTGGCCTATGAGAGCGGCGCGGAGGTGATGCGGGGCCGGGAGGCGCGCTCGCTCTATGG
>JARKQO010000570.1 GCA_029974855.1 Eubacteriales bacterium | reverse complement strand
CCTGGGGATTGTACCGGAGGATGTCCCTGTAAATGCCCTGGCGCAGGGAAATCCGGAGGGTGTCCCCCTCGGCGTCGGCAAAGGGGGACATCACATAGATCTGCTGGATCTCATCGGGATTCCGCTTGGCCCACTCGTTGTCCTTGCGGGTGGTGTAGTAGGTGGCGTATACCTTTGCCCCGGTTGCCCGCAGCGCCTCGGGGAACTCCGTCCCGTCGCAGTCCCGGATGGCGTCCGCGCCCCAGCGCTCCATGAGCTCCAGGGTCTGGGGAACCACGTCCAGATCCGTTGGAATGGTGAGCCTTCCCGCGGATGTTTTCGTTTTCATGTGAATACCTCTCTCATTGGTCATGTCCAGGGTATTCTATGAAATGGGCTCCCCCTTGTCAAGGGGTTCTGCCCTGCCGGGCTCCGTATTCGCTGGGGCTCATGGAAAAGTGCTTTTTGAACAGGCGTGTAAAGTAGAAGGCGTCGTTGATCCCCACATGCCCGGCGATCTCCTGGATGGTCACGTCTCCCTTTTTGATCAGTCTGGCCGCCGCGTTCATGCGCAGCACGTTCAGGTAGGAAAACAGGTTGGTGCCCGTCTCCCGCTTGAACAGGCGGCACAGGTAGCTGCGGTCCAGGCTGGCGGCCCTGGCCACGTCGTCCAGGGAGATATGGGCGCTGTAATGGGTATGCAGGTACAGCAGCGCCCGGCGCACCTCCTCCTTGCAGCCCATATAGGCCGGGGGTACGATCTGGGCCAGAATCCTTTCATACACCGGGCGCACCAGAGCGGTCAGCTCCTGCTCGTGGCCGCAGGCGGCCCAGGCCGCCGTCTCACGTTGCAGCGCGTCCTCCCGCAGGGAGCCCGGGGAGAAGGACAGCAACAGGACGGCCACCCGCCCCAGAAAGGCCGCTACCTCCAACGGCTGCGTCCGCGCTCCCCGGCACAAATCCAGGCAGGAGCCCACCGCGTCCGCCACGGCCTCGCTCCCCAGGGCCAGGTACTTTTCCGCCAGCCGGGTGGCGAAGGGGAGGGCCTCCAGGGACTCCGGCACCGGGCCAAGGGCCGCGCTCTCCGGCGTCAGCACCGAAGCGGGCAGCGCGTAAAAACCCAGGGGCAGGGCATGAAGCATCGTCCGGTATTCCCCCCGAAGCTTTGGCAAAGAGAACGCGGAAGGGGCGGTGAGGATCAGCACGGGAACGTTGAAGTACATGCTGATCTGCCGCCGGATCTGGTCCAGCTTCTCCTCCTGGCGAATGCCCCTGGAAGTGAGCATCTCCAGGGGATAGACGCACAGCAGGGCCCTTTCGCTGATGCTCAGGATATCGGTGCTGTGCGCGTCCTCAAAAATCGAGCGCAGCAGCGCCTCCACATGCTGTAGGGCAGGAAAGCGCGCCGGGCCCTTGGGGTCGTTCAGCAGCAAAGACAGGAGGCAAAGGCCGAAGGGGCCATGGGCATAGGCGTCCAGCAGCGCCTGGGGCGGGGGCTGCTCCCTGTCCGCCGTGAGATAGGTAAGCAAAGCGTGGGAGCGCACCAAAGCGCTGTGCTGGGCCACAAACCGCTCCCGCTGCTGGTTTTGATGCCGGGCGGCCAGGGTTTCCTCGGCGCGGCGCAAATGCGTCAGCAGGCTTTCCCTGTCGATATTGACCTTGAGCATGTAATCCGCCGCCCCGGCCACCAGGGCCTCACGCACCAGCTCAAAATCCGCGAAGTTGCTCAGCACCAGAATCACGCCCTCAAAGGCATTGGCTTTCAGCGCCTTGATCAGGCTGATGCCGTCCATCTGGGGCATTTTCAAATCCGTGATCACCACGTCCACCGGCTGTTGGGCAAGGAGGCTCAGGGCTTCCTGGCCGTTGCTGGCAGTGCTGGTGATTTCAAAACCCTCCTCCTCCCAGGGGATCATCTTGTGAAAGGCCGCCTTGACGATGGGTTCGTCATCCACCAGCAGAATCCTGAGCACCCTCATCCCCTCCTTGCGCGGCCTTCATTTCCTTCAACGTGATCCGGCAGAGGGTTCCCTTGCCCGGTGCGCTTTCCACCGCCAGGCCATAGGGCTCCCCGAAGCTTAGGCGGATCCGCTCATGGACATTGGAAAGGCCGATGCCGGAGAAACGCTCCGGCGTTTTCTTCCGGATATCCCCCAGTTCAAACCCCTGGCCGTCGTCTTTGACGCTCAGCAGGATATCCCCCTCCGCCACCCTCCGGCAGCCGATGGTGATCTGAATGGCCGCGCCTCCCTCCCGGACCCCGTGGAGAATGGAGTTCTCCACCAGGGGCTGGAGGATGAAGCGGGGAACCAGCGCGTTCATCAGGACTTCGTCCACATCGTACTGGACCCGGAAGCAATCGGCGTATCTGATTTTTTGAATGGACACGTAATGGCGCAGGTTGTCCAGTTCCTGGCGGAGGGGAATGGTCTCCTCCTTTTGCATCAGGGTGCTTTGCAGCAGCTTGGACAAAGAGGAGATGCCCTCCTCCAGCACGGGCACCTGGTTGAGCAAGGCCACCCATTTCAGGGTGTTCAGGGTGTTGAAAAGAAAATGGGGATTGATCTGGTATTGCAGCATTTCCAGCTCCAGGATCCGCTTCCGGCGCTCATCCTGCTTGGACCGGTGCAAGAGGTGTTGAATTTGATGCACAAACTGGTCCACAGCCCGGGAGAGATAGCCCAGCTCGTCCCGGCTTTCATCCTGGATATGGTGCTGAATCTTGTCCGCCGTGGCGTCCTGGCAGAAGCGCACCACCCGCCGGATGGGAAACACAATGCTGCGGTACAGGAGGATCGCCGCCATCAGGCTTGCCAGCACCGTGGCCAAAGCCACGATGGCGAGCCTTCCGGTGATCTGCCGGGTCTGGGCCGTAATCACCGCCTCGGGAATGTTGGCGATAAAGTAGGTGTCCAGAGCCTGGTTGTAATCGAAAACCACCAGCTGGCGGACCTCGTCCAATTGGGTGTTCAGGGCCCCCAGGCCCGAGGCCCGGGTGGCCTTGATCTCCTCCAGCAGGCCCCCCTCCCCGGCAAAGGACTGGCCCAGCAAAGCCGTGTCCCCGCTGGAGAGCACCTGCCCCTTGCCGTCCATCAGCAAAATATTGCTGCCCTCCCCAAAGTCGATGTTCCCAAACACGCTTTTGGACAGCAGCGCCTCGTCGATGTAGACCAGAATGTAGCCGATATGCAGCCGGGGCCTGGCGAACTGGAAGATCTTCCGCCCCAGCACCAAGGTGTGGACGCCGCGATAGGTTTTCACATACTGGAGGCCGTCGTCCGGGGAAGCCGCCTCCACCCCCTCCAAAAGCTCCTCAAACCGTTCCCTGGGAATATCGTCAAAGCCAAGATCGTACAGCACATTGGCGGAGCGGTCCACCACCCGGATGTTCTTCAAATACCGGGACTGGGCCGGAACCTCCTGCACCCGCTGCTTGATGGCCAGGGCCACGCTGCCGTCGGGCAAAATCCGCTCCTTTTCAGGCCGCAGGAGAATGGACTGCACCGTGTCCGACACGGACAGGGTGTTGATATAGGCCGTGAACTTGCCCAGCTCGCTGGCCACGGTGGTGTTGAGCAGCCGCACGGCCTGCTCCGCCGAGCTTCCCAGGTTGCCGTTGATGGAACGGGTGTAGACGCTGTAGGCATAAACCCCCACGATGGTTACCGGAATCAAGGACAGCAACAGGCATACGGCCAGCAGCCTGCTTTGCAGCCGGGTATGGCGGATGGCCCGCATGATTTTTCCTTCCCGCTTCTCAAACATCATTGGAGCCCGTCCTTTTCCGCGTTTGTGCTATGTGGATAAGATATCGCTGTGCCTATTATAGAATTTTGCAACCAAAAGTCAATATTGTCCAGCTAAGCGCCAATACATTCCATGGTCAAAGGGCATGGCGGCGTTTATACTGGGCCCAGAAACAGGGGACAAAGAGTTACCCCACATGAAATAAAGGAGGATTTCCATGAAGAGCTTTGGCAAGGTCCTGGTGGCTTCGCTGCTGACGATGGCGCTGCTGATGGGGAGCTTCGGCGCTTTGGCGGCCGGAGCGGAGAACCCGGCGGACAAGTTTGAAAACAAGGAACTGAACATCGCGATTTTCGAGGGCGGATACGGCCCCGGCTACTGGAACGCCATCGTGGCGAAGTTTGAGGAAGCCTACCCCGGCGTGAAGGTGAACATGCAGATCAGCCCCGTGGTGGGCGATATCATCCGGCCCCAGATCGTGGCCGGCAACGTGCCGGACTTCCTCTCCATGAACGACAACGACCAGTCCGGCGTTGTGGCGTCTTTGATCAAGGAAAACGCCCTGCTGGACATCTCCGATGTGTTTGACCAACCCGGCTACGGCACCGACAAGCCCCTCCGGGACATCCTCATCGACGGCATCCTGGAGACCACCAAGTGCGCCCCCTACCGGGACGGCAAGGTGTACCTGGCTCCCTTTAACACCAGCCCCATGGGCATGATCTACAACAAGGCCCTGTTTGCGGAAAACGGCTGGGACCTGCCCGTGACCTGGGACGATTTCTTCGCGCTGGGCGACAAGGCCAAGGAAAAGGGCATCGCGCTCTTTACCTACCAGGGCATCTATCCCGGCTATCTGGAGAGCACGATCTATCCGGCCATCGCCTCCCACGTGGGGGTAGAGGGCCTGCAGAAGATCATGAGCTTCCAGGAGGGTTCCTTCAACAATCCCGAGGTGCTGGCGGTGCTGGAGAACTTGGCCAAGATCGGCACCCAGGGATATCTGATGGAGGGCACCGTGGCCCTGAACCACACCCAGTCCCAGACGGACATGATGATGAACAAGGCGCTGTTCATCCCCAACGGCCTGTGGATGGAAGGCGAAATGAAGGACGCGCCCCGGGCCGACGGCTTTGTCTTTGGCATGACCCCCTCCCCGGTGGTCTCCGCCGATGAGAAGCGCTACATCATGGACAGCGTGGAGCAGTTCTCCATTCCCAAGGACGCCAAGAACCCCGAGCTGGCCAAGGAGTTCCTGCGCTTCCTGTACACCGATGATTCCGTCCGCCTCTTCGGCGAGCATGCCAACGGCGTGATGGCCGTGCGCGGCGCCATCGAGCTGGTGAAGGATTTCGTCAGCGAGGGCACCTACAGCATGTTCAGCGTGTACGCGGATTCCGGGGCCGCCCCGCTGGTCACCGGCTGGGACGCCCTGCCCCAGGGCAGCAAGGTCGCCATCAACGACGAGTTCTTCGCCCCCATCGCGGACATGATGAACGGTGCCATCACGGCGCAGCAATGGGCCGAGGGCATCGAAGAGCTCTTCACCCAGATCCGTGAGGATGCCGCCAAGGCCGGGGAATAAGAAAGCAAATCTTTCCAAAATGTGATACAATCTCCCTGCCCGGCCTTGCCGCCCGGCAGGGAGATTGTTAGAAGGAGGCTGCGCCATGGGAAGCCCGTCCGTCAGAGCCAAACGCCTTGGCAAGCTGCCGATCCCGTTCCTTGTGATTTCCGTGGCTCCGGCGCTTGCGCTCACGGCCTATTTTATTCTGTACCCCACCCTGCGGGCGCTGATGATGTCCCTGACGGACAGCACCTCCGTGAAGATGAGCGGCGTCAATCTCATCTGGTTGGAAAACTATGCCTACCTGTTCCGGGACAAGCGCTTTCTCCAGGCGCTGGTAAACACCCTGCGCCTGATGCTGGCGGTGCCACCCGTCACCATCGCCGCCGCTTTGGTCCTGGCCGCCTTGCTTACCCAGGCGAAGCTTCGGGAAAGCGGGCTGTACCGCACGCTGTTTTTCTTCCCCAGCATTGTTTCCATGACTGTGGTGGGCATTGTGTGGTCCTTTGTGTTTCATCCCTCCATGGGGATTCTCAATACCCTGCTGCGGGGCCTGGGGGCCGGCGGCCTGGCCCGGCCCTGGCTGGGGGATTCCGGCAGCGCCCTGTGGTGCGTTGGCGCGGCCTTGGTCTGGCAGGCCGCCGGATACTACATGGTCATGCATATCGCGGCCATTGACAGCATCTCCAGGGACATCTACGAGGCGGCCACCATCGACGGGGCCTCCGGCATCCGGCAGTTCTTCTCCATCACCATCCCCAACATCCTGGACATCATCGGCATTACCTATGTGCTGTCCCTCTCCGGAACCATCAACCTAAGCTACGTGCTGTCCACGGTGATGACCGGGGGCGGGCCCAACGGCGCTTCCACGGTATTGCTTCAATATATGTACAACCAGGGCATGGGCAACGCCAACTTCGGGTACGCCATGTCCATCACGGTGTTTACCCTGGCCATCTCCATCGCGCTGTCGGTGCTTTCCCGGAGGCTCACCGGACAGCGGGAAAAAGGAGTGTGAGAGGATGAAAGCATACGCTGCCGCCCAAAGCCGTGCCAGGGGCCAACGGGCCCTCCGGGCGCTGCCCATCCGGCTCTTTCTGCTGCTGGTGACCTTGGTCACCCTCTATCCGCTGATCTGGAATGTCTATTCCTCCTTTAAGACCAATACGGAATTCCTATCCAACCCCTTTACGCTGCCAGCCGGTCTGGAGTGGAGCAACTACGCCCGGGCCCTGGAGAAATCCAACCTGCTTTCCAATGTGGGGAACTCCGTTTACGTGGTCATCATCGCGGTCATCACGGTGATTCTCTGCGTGATCCCCAGCGCCTATTGCCTGTCCCGCTTCCGCTTCCTCGGCTCCAAGGCGATTTCGAGCCTGTACATGGCCGCCGTGTTCATCCAGGCCACCTATATCATGATCCCGCTCCTTTTGCAGATGAACCAGCTGGGATGGCTCAACAAGCTGACGCCTCTGGGGGTGCTCTACGGCGTGATGCAGTTCCCCTTTTCCATCTTCCTGCTCAGCGGCTTCATGCGCTCCATCCCCCGGGATTTTGAGGAGGCCGCCATGATCGACGGCT
>JARKQO010000565.1 GCA_029974855.1 Eubacteriales bacterium | reverse complement strand
GCGCAACGCCCTGCTTCGTGCTATAATGCGCCTAGAAACACAAGGAGGGCACCCTATGGACGCGGCGCGGGACAGGCGAAACTCCAAGCTGGCGGGCAACCTGGACACTTCCTTCTTAAAGGTCTTAGCCCTTGTCTTTATGCTCATCGACCACATAGGCGCCACGGTCCTGGCGGGCGTCCCCGAGCTGCGGATCATCGGGCGGATCGCCTTCCCCCTGTACGCCTGGTGCCTGGTGGTGGGCAGCGAAAAAACCCGGAGCCCGCTGCGCTACGGGCTCCGGCTGCTGCTGCTGGGGGTTATCTCCCAGCCTTTGTACATGATGGCCCTGTCCCATTCCTGGCAGGATTTGAACATCCTGTTTTCGCTGCTGATCGGGCTGGTGGCCATTGTGGGCATCCAAAAGCGGTGGATGCTGAGCCAGCTGTGGGCCCCGGCCCTGTGCTACGTCCTGCTGGGCTTTGTGCGGGTGGACTACGGGTGGATGGGCCTCACCTTCATTTTGGTGCTGTACGGGGCCCGGCAAAACCGCCCGGGGCTCATCGCCGCCTATTTGGCCTACGCCTTGTTCTGGGGCGCGGGCAGCGGCGCGGTGAGGCAGCTGTTTGGCTGGCCCCTGCCCTTTTTGGACTGGCCGGGCCTGGGCACGGCCCTGAGCCCCCTGTTCAGGGTACAGGGCATGGTGTGGCTGTCCTTGCCGCTGATCGCCTTGCCCACCCACACCCGGCTGAAAATGCCCCAGTGGCTGGGCTATGCCCTGTACCCGGCCCACCTGGTGGTGATCATCGCCCTGCGGATGCTGGTGCAGGGGATCGCCTGGGACCAGCTGCTGATTGGGTTCTGACAGGGCATATCCATGGAAAAAAACCGCCATACTATCTTCATTCCCTGAAAAGGAGTGAAGCGTATGTATGGCGGTATTGGATCCGGCGGGGGTTTTCCCATGGGCCTGGGCGCGCTGCTGGCCGGCGACGCCTTGGCCCTCAACCACTTCCACGGCCTGGGAGACGACGAGCGCAAAGGTATTTTCGACTATTTGGACGGCAGCTGGGATGAGGCGGACCGGGAGCACCGGCTGCGCCACACGGTGAAAAGCCTCCACGACGGGGTCCCCGGGTTCTACCGGCAATAGGCCAAACCGGCCCTACCCCCGTTTGTGGGCCGTCTCGCAGTACCGGCAGCGGTAGGTCTGCTTCTCCTGGTCGGCCAAAAAGAAAATCTGGTCCACCTCCCGCTCCACCTGGGTGATGCAGCGGGGGTTTTTGCAGCGGATCACGTTCACCACCTCCTGGGGCAAAGCCAGGTGCTTTTTTTGCACCCGTTCGCCGTTGCGGATCACGTTGACGGTGATGCCCGGGTCGATGTAGCCCAGCATCTCCAAGTCCAGGGAGATTTCCTCGTCCACCTTGATGATATCCTTTTTGCCCATCCGGGCGGACTTGACGTTTTTAATGATGGCCACGCAGCAGTCCAGGCTGTCCAGGCCCAACGTGCGGTAAATTTCCATGCTGCGCCCCGCCTGGATGTGGTCGATCACGTACCCGTTTTGAATGCTGTCAATGTTCATGCTTCTTCCTCCAACAGCTTCAGAATCAGCGCCATGCGCACAAACTTGCCGTTGAGCATCTGGCGGAAGTAGGCCGCCCGTTTATCGGTGTCCACGGCCCGGCTGATCTCGTTGACCCTGGGCAGGGGGTGCATCACGCACAAATCCTTTCGGGCCCGGCTCAGCTTCTCCGGGTCCAAAATGTAGCTGTCCTTCAGGCGCACGTAGTCCGCCTCGTTGAAGAAGCGCTCCTTCTGCACCCGGGTCATGTACAGGATGTCTAAGGTGCCGATCACGTCCTCCAGCTTCTCCACCTCGGTGAAGGGGACCCCGGCCTTGCGCATGCCCTCCCGCAGGTAGTCGGGAATGCGCAGCTCCTGGGGGGAGATCAGCACGAAGCGGATGCTCTTGTACCGGGCCATGGCGTTCATCAGGCTGTGGACGGTGCGGCCAAACTGCAAATCCCCGCACATGCCCACCACCAGCTGGTTCAAGCGCCCCTTTTCCCTGCGGATGGTCAGCAGGTCCGTGAGGGTCTGGGTGGGGTGGTTGTGGCCCCCGTCCCCGGCGTTGATGATGGGCACGTGGGACACCTGGGCCGCCACGGTGGGGGCCCCCTCCTTGGGGTGGCGCATGGCGATGATGTCCGCGTAGCATTCCACGGTGCGGATGGTGTCCGCCACGCTTTCCCCCTTGGTGGCGGAGCTGCTGTCCGCCGAGGAAAAGCCCAGCACGTTCCCCCCCAGCTCCATCATGGCCGCCTCAAAGGAAAGGCGGGTGCGGGTGCTGGGCTCGAAAAACAAGGTGGCCAGCTTCTTGTATTTCATCCTGTCCCGGTATTCCCGGGGATGGGCGATGATGTGGTCCGCCACGTCCAGCAGCTCGTCGATCTCCTGGATGGAAAGGTCTACGATGTCCAACAGATGGCGCATGGGCATGCCTCCTTATGGGTTGATGGGGCTTTTGGGGCGGATGGCCGCCGGGCGCTCAGGCCTCCTCCATCCAGGAGGGATCGCTTGGGTTGTCCCGGAAGCGAATCAGCTGGCGTACCTGGCCCGGCTGGATGTAGCCCGTATCCGCCGCCACCCGGGCCAAGGTGTCAAAGGTGCACAGGCTCACGTTCTTCACGTTGGCCTGGGCCAGCCGGTCGATGCCCTTTTGCATGCCGTAGGTGAAGATGCTGGCGATGCCCAAAACGTTGGCTCCGGCCTCCCGCAGGACCTCCACCACCTCGATGACGCTGCCCCCGGTGGAGATCAAATCCTCGACCACCACCACCTTCTGGCCCTTTTCCAGCTTCCCCTCGATCTGGTTGGCCCGGCCATGGTCCTTGGCCCCGGAGCGCACGTAGCCCATGGGCAGGCCCATCAGGTGGGCCACGATGGCGGCGTGGGCGATGCCCGCCGTGCTGGTGCCCATCAGCACCTCACAGTCCGGGTACTCCCGCTTCACCAAGGCCATGAGCCCTCCCTCCACCTGGTCCCGCACGGCGGGGGCGGTGAGGGTGAGCCGGTTGTCGCAGTAGATGGGGCTCTGGATGCCGCTGGCCCAGGTAAAGGGCTCCCGGGGCCGCAGAAATACCGCGCCGATGGACAGCAGCGCCCGGGCGATTTGTTGTTCCATGAAGAAAACCTCCTTATGTCTGCTTCGGTGATCCCTCAAAAAGTGCCCGGGGGCTCAGCCCCCAAATTCTTCGATACACCGCCGGTACGCCTCCACCGGGTCCTGGGCCTGGGTGATGGGCCGCCCCACCACGATAAAGTCGCTGCCCCCCAGCCGGGCCTTGGCGGGGGTCATGATCCGGGCCTGGTCGTCCGCCGCCGAGTCCCCGAAGCGGATACCCGGGGTCACGGTGAGGAAGGCCGCCCCGCAGGCCTCCTTCACCAGCCGGGCCTCCAGGGGGGAGCACACCACCCCGTCCAGCCCCGCTTCCTTGGCGTTTCTGGCATAGTGGGCCACGGTTTCCTCCATGGTGGCGGCAATCAGCAGCTCCCGCCGCATCCGCTCCTCACTGGTGGAGGTAAGCTGGGTCACGGCCAGCAGCAAAGGCCGTGTGCCGTCGGGCCGGGTCAGGCCCTCCAGGGCCGCCTTCATCATGTCGACGGTTCCCGCCGCGTGAAGGTTGGTCATGTCCACCTCCAGCTTGGAGATGGACCGCATGGCGCTTTTCACGGTGTTGGGGATGTCGTGGAGCTTCAAGTCCAGAAAGATTTTGTGGCCCCGGGCCTTGATCTCCCGGAGAATCCCCGGCCCCTCGGCGTAGAACAGCTCCATGCCCACCTTCACGTAGGGCTTGTCCTGTTGAAACCGGTCCAAAAAGGCGTATACGTCCTGGGCCCCCGGAAAGTCCAGCGCGATGATCACGTCTCCCCTGCTCATTTCCACGCACCTCCTATGATTTCTTGCAAGTCCCTGATTCCGTACCGCTCCATGGCCTGGGGCAATTCCTGAACGATCCTCTGGCAGGCGTAGGGGTCCACCAGGTTCTGGGCCCCCACCTGGACGGCAGTGGCCCCCGCCAGCATCATCTCCAGCACGTCCTCCGCCGTGGCCACGCCCCCCATGCCCATCAGGGGGATGCGCACCGCCTGGGCCACCTGGTACACCATCCGCAAAGCCACCGGCAGCACCGCCGGGCCGGACAGGCCCCCCACGGTATTGGCCAGCAGCGGCTTTCTCTTGCGCAAATCGATCCGCATCCCCAGCAGCGTGTTGATGAGGGAGAGCCCGTCGGCCCCCGCTTCCTCGCAGGCCCTCGCCACGGCCACAATGTCCGCCGCGTTGGGGCTCAGCTTGATGTACACGGGCTTGGTGGTCACGGCCTTCACGGCCTTGGTGACCCGGGCGGCGCTTTCCGGCAGCATCCCAAAGGCCATGCCGCCCCCGTGGACGTTGGGGCAGCTGACGTTCACCTCCAGAATCCCCACCTGGGGCTGGCCGTCCAGCAGGCGGCAGCATTCCACGTATTCCTCCAGGGAAAAGCCGCTGACGTTGGCTACCACCGGCTTGTGGAAGAAGGTGGCAAGGCGCGGCAGCTCGTGGCTGATCACATGGCGCACCCCGGGGTTTTGGAGGCCCACGGCGTTCAGCATCCCGGCGGGGCATTCCGCAATGCGCGGGGTGGGGTTGCCGAACCGGGGCTCCAAGGTGGTGCCCTTGAAGGAGAAGCTGCCCAGCAGGTTGATGTCGTAGAACTCCCGCATTTCCTCCCCGTAGCCGAAGGTGCCGCTGGCGGCCATCACCGGGTTGTCCAGCACCCAGCCGGATAATTTCACTTGGGTGTTCACCTTCATGTTCACCCGGGCGCTTACCATCTGATCTCCTCCCCCCGCAGCACAGGCCCGTCTTTGCAGATGCGCTTGCTGCCGTATTTGGTTTCGCAGGAGCAGCCCATGCACACCCCGAAGCCGCAGGCCATCCGCTCCTCAAAGCTGTACTGGCCGGGTACACCCATGCTTTCGGCCAAGGCGTGCACGGCTTTCAGCATGGGCTCCGGGCCGCAGGCAAAAACGTAGTCGTACTTTCCCGCCAGTTCCTCCATGCCCCGGGTAACAAAGCCCTTTTCCCCGGCGGAGCCGTCCAGGGTGCAGAGGGTCACGGGAAGCCCCAAGGCCTCAAACTCCCTGTCCAAGAAAACCTCTTCTGCGGTGTTAAAGCCCAGCGCCACTTTGGGCTTCTTCCCCAAGGCCAGCAGCCCCTTCGCCAGGCCGTACAGCGGCGGCGTGCCCACCCCGCCCCCCACCAGCAGCGGGGCCCGGCTGGCCCGCACCTCCTCCTGGCCCTCCGGGTCGTAGCCGTTGCCCAGGCCCGTCAGCAGGTCCAAAGTCTCCCCGGGCTCCAGGCGGCTCATAGACAAGGTGCCCTGGCCCAGGGTCTTGTAGATCAGCGTCAAAGTCCCCTGTTCCCCAGGCTCCCAGTCGCACACCGACAGGGGGCGGCGCAGGTAAAAGCCCGGCAAGGACACCTGCACAAACTGCCCGGGCCGCGCAATGCCCCGGGTGTCCCCGGTCAGCTCCATGCGGTACACCCCTTGGGCGATGTTCCCATTGGTTTCCACGGTAAAGCGCATCTCTCCGAAACCCCTTCTCATTCGCTGTCAATGGTGGAAATCCGCAAGGTGATCTCCTCCAGCACGCTGACCAGCACCCGCACCGTGTCCAAAGCCGTGAAGATGGGGATGTTGTTCTCCACGGCGCAGCGGCGGATCCGGGCCCCGTCGCTGTCCTGGCCGAAGTGGCCCCGGCCCCGGGTGTTCAGCACGTAGCTCACGTGGCCCCTCCTCATGCTGTCCAAAATCTCCTCGCTGCCCTCGCTGATCTTGCGGCACAGGTGGGTGCGGATACCGTTTTGCCGCAGGAACTCCGCCGTGCCCTGGGTGGCCCGGATGTTGAAGCCCAGGTCGTAAAACCGGCGGATCAAGGGCAAGGCCTCCTCCTTGTCCCCGTCGGCCACGGTGGCCAGCAAGGTGCCGTAGTTCACCAGGCTCATGCCCGAGGACTGGAGGGCCTTGTACAAAGCCCGGGTCAAGGTCCGGTCGTAGCCGATGGCCTCCCCGGTGGATTTCATCTCCGGGCTCAAATACGCGTCCATGCCCCGGAGCTTGCTGAAACTGAAGGCCGGGGCCTTCACGTACCACCTGCCCTCCTTTGGGGGGGCCAGCACCTGGGTGATGCCCTGGTCCCGCAGGCTCTGGCCCAGCATTACCTTGGTGGCGATGTCCGCCATGGGCACACCGGTGGCCTTGCTTAAAAAGGGCACGGTCCGGGAGGAGCGGGGGTTCACCTCGATCACGAACACGTTGTCCTTGGGGTCCACGATGAACTGAATGTTGTACAGCCCCACGATGCCGATGCCCAGGCCCAGGCGCACGGTGTAGTCCACAATGGTCTGGCGGGCCTTCTCGCTGACGCTGAAGGGGGGGTACACGCTGATGCTGTCCCCGCTGTGGACCCCGGTGCGCTCCACGTGCTCCATCATCCCCGGCAGGTACACCGCCTCCCCGTCGCAGATGGCGTCCGTCTCCAGCTCCTTGCCGGTGAGGTACTTGTCCACCAGCACCGGCTGGTCCTTGTCCAGCGCCACGGCATTTTTCAGGTAATGGCGCAGGGCCTTCTCCTCCGGCACGATCTCCATGGCCCGGCCCCCCAGCACATAGCTGGGCCGCACCAGCACCGGGTAGCCGATGCGCTCCGCCGCCCGCACCCCGGCCTCCACGTTCGTCACGGCCTCCCCGGGAGGCTGGGGAATGCCCAGCTCCCGCAGCACCTTTTCAAAGGCGTCCCGGTTTTCCGCCCTGCGGATGGCCTCCACCCCGGTGCCCAAAATCGGCGCGCCCATGGCTGCCAGGCCCTGGGCCAGGTTGATGGCGGTCTGGCCTCCCAAAGTCACCACCACGCCCTTGGGCTTTTCCAGGGCCACGATGTTCATCACGTCCTCCAAGGTCAGGGGCTCAAAGTACAGCTTGTCCCCGGTGGTGTAATCCGTGGACACGGTTTCCGGGTTGTTGTTGATGAGGATGGCCTCGTACCCGGCTTTTTGGATGGTGCCGATGGCGTGGACCGTGGAGTAGTCGAACTCCACCCCCTGGCCGATGCGGATGGGGCCGGAGCCCAGCACCAGAATCTTTTCCTTGGCGGACACCGCCGACTCGTTCTCCGCCTCGTAGGTGGCGTAGAAGTAGGGCACGTAGCTGGCAAACTCCCCGGCGCAGGTGTCGATCATCTTGTACACGGGCATCAGGCCCAGCTTTTGCCGCAGCCGGAACACATCCTCCTGGGCCATGCCCCAGCACTGGCCGATGTAGCGGTCGCTGACCCCCAGGCGCTTGGCCCTGCGCAAAACCTCCGGGTCCCCCCTGCCTTCCCGCAGCTCCCCCTCGAAATCCACGATGTTCTTGATCTTGCCCAAAAACAGCAGGTCGATCTGGGTCCGGTCGTAGATCAGCCCCAAATCCACCCCCAGGCGGATCAGCTGGGCGATGGCGAAGAGCCGGTCGTCCCGGCCGGTTTCCACGTAGGCCAGCAAGGCTTCGGCGGTCATGTCCGCCAAGGCCGGGCTGTACAGGTGGCAGGCCCCCACCTCCAGGGAACGCACGGCCTTCAGCAGGCTTTCCTCCATGGTGCGGCCAATGCTCATCACCTCGCCGGTGGCCTTCATCTGGGTGCCCAGGCGGTTGTCCGCCCCGGGCAGCTTGTCAAAGGGGAAGCGGGCCATCTTGCACACCACGTAGTCCAAAGCCGGCTCAAAGCAGGCTGGGGTGTTGGCCAAGGGGATTTCCTCCAGCCGCATGCCCACCCCCACCTTGGCGGACACCCGGGCGATGGGGTAGCCGCTGGCCTTGCTGGCTAACGCCGAGGACCGGGACACCCGGGGGTTCACCTCGATCAGGTAGTATTGGAAGCTGAAGGGGTCCAAGGCGAACTGCACGTTGCAGCCCCCCTCGATCCTCAGCGCCCGGATGATCTTTAGCGCGCTGGAGCGCAGCAGCTCCGCCTCCCGGTTGGTGAGGGTCTGGCAGGGGCACAGCACCACGCTGTCCCCGGTGTGGACCCCCACCGGGTCCACGTTCTCCATGTTGCAGATGGCGATGGCGGTGTCGTTTGCGTCCCGCATCACCTCGTACTCGATCTCCTTATAGCCCTTGATGCTCTTTTCCACCAGCACCTGGCCCACCGGGGACAGCCGCAGGGCGTTCTCCATCAAGGCTATCAGCTGGCTTTGGTCCTCCGCAAAGCCGCCGCCGGTGCCCCCCAGGGTGAAGGCCGGGCGCAGCACCAAGGGGTAGCCGATCTCCCGGGCGGCGGCCAGCCCCTCCTCCAAACTGGTGGCGATGGCGGAGGGCAGCACCGGCTCCCCCAACTCCTGGCACAGGGCCTTGAACTTCTCCCGGTCCTCGGCCATGGCGATGGAGTCGAAGCTGGTGCCCAGCAGCTCCACCCGGCATTCCTCCAGAATGCCCTTGTGGTGCAGCTGCATGGCAAGGTTCAGCCCCGTCTGGCCCCCCAGGCCCGGCAAAATGGCGTCGGGCCGCTCGTAGCGCAGAATCTTCGCCACATACTCCAAGGTCAGGGGCTCCATGTACACCTTGTGGGCGATGTGGGTATCCGTCATGATGGTGGCGGGGTTGCTGTTCACCAAAATGACCTCGTAGCCCTCTTCCTTCAAGGCCAGGCAGGCCTGGGTGCCCGCGTAGTCGAACTCCGCCCCCTGGCCGATGACGATGGGGCCGGAGCCGATCACCAGAATCCGGTGGATGTCCGTGCGCTTGGGCATTAGCTCCGCCCCCTTTCCATCATGGCGATAAACCGGTCCAGCAGCGGCGCGCTGTCCTGGGGGCCCGGGGCCCCCTCCGGGTGAAACTGCACCGTAAATACCTGATCCGGCAGGCTTTGGGTTCCCTCGCAGGTGCCGTCCAGCAAATTCACATGGGTCAGGGTCAGGCCCGTGCCCTCCAGGCTGGCGGCCTCCACCGCGTAGCCGTGGTTCTGGCTGGTGATGGCCACCTTCCCCGTAGCCAGCTCCTTCACCGGGTGGTTGGCCCCCCGGTGGCCGAACTTCAACCGGTAGGTTTTGGCCCCCCAGGCCAAAGAGATCAGCTGGTGCCCCAGGCAGATGCCCATCATGGGCAGCTTGCCCCGCAGCTTCCCGATCTCCCGGATCACCCCGGGCACCCAGGCCGGGTCCCCGGGGCCGTTGCTTACCAGCAGCCCCTGGGGCCCCAAGGCCAAGATGGCCTCGGCGGAGGTATCCCAGGGCACCACGGTGACGTTGCAGCCCCGCTGGTTCAGCTGGCGCACGATGCCCAGCTTCACCCCGCAGTCCAGCACCACCACGCTGAGCCGGGGGTTGGGGGTGCGGGCGTACCACTTTTTCCGGCAGCTGACCCGTTCCACGATGTTACGGGGGGGCTGGTAGGCTTTGATCCGCTCCAGGGCCTCCTGTTCCGGGGTGTCCGGGTGGCACAGCAGGGCCCGCTGGGTACCCTCCCGCTGGATCATCCGGGCGATCTGCCGGGTATCCACCCCCTGGATGCCGGGGATGCCGTTTTCCTCCAGCAGCTCCCCCAAGGTCTTGGTGCAGCGGAAGTTGCTGGGCATATCGTTATACTCCCGCACAGCCATGGCCCCGATGAGGGGGGCCCGGCTTTCGCTGTCCTCGTCGGTGATGCCGTAGTTGCCCATGAGGGGATAGGTCATCAGCACCATCTGCCCCCCGTAGCTGGGGTCCGTCACCATCTCCTGGTAGCCGGTCATGGCGGTGTCAAACACCAGCTCGCACAGGGCCTCCCCTGAGGCTCCAAAGCCCGTGCCGTAATGGACGCTGCCGTTTTCCAGCAGCAGCTTCCGGCTCACCCTCTCTGCCATACGGTTTCCCCTCCTACGATTGTGCATTGGCACTGCCCCCAGGTTTCCATACCCTCAAAGGGAGTGGCCCGGCCCAAAGAGGCGAAGGCCTCCGGGTCCACCACGCCTTTGGCCTCCAGGTCAAATACCGCCATGTCCGCCGGCTGCCCGGGCTCCAAGGTGACTTCCGGCAGCCCGAAGCGCCTGCGGGGGGCCGTGGTCATGGCCTCCAGCAGCCGTTCCAAGGGCAGCAGCCCGGTTTTCACCAGCCCGGTGTACAGGGCCGGGAAGGCGCATTCCAGCCCCACGATGCCGTTGGCGCTGCCCGCAAGGCCGCCGCTTTTCTCCCGGGCGCTGTGGGGGGCGTGGTCCGTGGCGATGATATCCACAGTGCCGTCCGCAAGGCCCTCCAGCAGGGCCATCCGGTCCGCCTCCTCCCGGATGGGCGGGTTCATCTTCCAGCGGCCCTCCTCCCGGAGCATGCCCTCGTGCAGCAGCAGGTAGTGGGGGGCGGTTTCGCAGGTCACGTCCACCCCCTCCTTTTTGGCTTGGCGGATCAGCGCCACGCTCTCCTTGGTAGACACGTGGCACACATGGTAGCGGCAGCCGGTTTCCTTTGCCAGGCGCAAATCCCGCCGCACCTGCCGCCACTCGCTTTCGCTGGCAATGCCCTTATGCCCGTGGGCCTTGGCATAGGGCCCGGCGTGGATGCAGCCGCCGTGGAGCAAGCTTTCGTCCTCGCAGTGGGCCGCCAGCAGGCCCCCTGCCGCCTTCACCCGCTTCATGGCCTCCCGCATGGTTTCCTCGTCCTGGACCCCCCGGCCGTCATCGGAAAAGCCGATCACCAGGGGGGCCATGGCCGCGAAGTCCACCAGCTCACCCCGGCCCTGCTGGCCCTTGGTGACGCTGCTATAGGGGTACACCCGGATACAAGCGTCCCGGTGGATGATCTTTTGCTGTACCTCCACATGCCCGGGGCTGTCGGGCACAGGGTCCACATTGGGCATGGCGCACAGGGCCGTGTACCCGCCCCGGGCCCCGGCCAGGGTCCCGGTGGCGATGGTCTCCTTATAGGAAAATCCCGGCTCTCGAAGATGTACATGAACATCAACAAGACCCGGGATCAACAGCTTGCCATCCAATGAAACCGCCGGGGGAACTCCGTCCCCCTGTGAGGAAAAAGCAACAACTCTCCCCTGGGAAAGGGCCACGTGCCCTTGGCTGAGCCTTCCTCCCCGGTAGAGCGTTCCGCCCCGAAATACCCTCTCCATGTCCGCACTCCTTCCGCTTTCGCGCGAGGGACTTGAACCTTCAAGATGGTATTTTGCCCTAAGCGGGGCGGAAAGTCAAGAGGGTTTGGAGGAAGATTTTTGGGAGTTGGGAGGAGGGGGGATGAGCATTGCCCGTTGCTATTCGTTCCCGGTGGTTGTATACTCTGGCTATCCATTGATTGATTGCTCTTCCAAGCACAACCGCATAACAAAAGACGGCTTCTGACCGCACAATGTCCACAAGAATTGAGGAAAGGAAACAAGGAGGTTTCTATGAAAAGGGCATTGGTTTTTCTGCTGGCATGCGTCCTCGCGCTGGGCTTGCTTCCGCTTCCCGCGCTGGGGGCGAGCATGAAGTACGGCGACTATCAATACATCCTGGTGGAGGGGGGCAACGCCTCCATCCAAAAGTACAGGGGAAGCGCGGCGGAGTTGACCGTCCCTTCAAAGCTGGACGGCCATCCGGTGACGGAGATTTCTCCGGAGGCGTTCAAGGACTGCAAAAGCCTTGTGGCCGTTACGCTGCCGGGGAGCGTGGCAAGCATCGGAAATGGAGCGTTTTCCGGCTGCACAAGCCTTACCTCCCTCACCCTGCCGGAGGGCCTCACCAACATCGGTTACTTGGCGTTTGACCGCTGCACAGGCCTCTCCTCCCTCACCCTGCCGGAGGGCCTCACCAACATCGGCGCAGGCGCGTTTTGCCGCTGCGCAGGCCTTGTCTCCCTCACCCTGCCGGACAGCCTCACCAGCATCGGCGAAAGAGCGTTTGACGGCTGCACAGGCCTTTCCTCCCTCACCCTGCCGGAGGGCCTCACCAGCATCGGCGAAAGAGCGTTTGACAAGGGCGGCAGCCTGGTATTGCACGTCGCTGAGGACAGCTACGCCCACCGGTACGCCGTGACAGCGGGTTTGCAGGTTTCGGCCACCCAGACCTCGGCGGAAAAGGCCTTTGGAGAATACGCCCAGGGAAAGCTGAACGTCGAAGGCCTCTTTACGCTGCTGAACCTGTGCGGGGACATCGCCGGGGAGGGCTTCGGCAAGGGGCTCGCGCTCCTGGGGCAAGGGGAAAAGGCCGCCGAGTTCAGCCGGTTCGCCGGCCTCCTGAGTGATTGCGATTCTGTGCAGGCCAAGGTTTCCGGGCTTACGAGCTATTTGGCGGCCCATAGCATCGGCACCCAGGAGGACAGGCTGTGCGCGATGGCCCAACGCTTTTTCAGTGCCGGAGTAAGCCCCGCGCTGATGGAGAAGGTCCGGGGGCTCGGGCTTAGGGAACCCCTCGACTATGCCCCGGCGCTGTGGACGCGGGAGGCGCTGGAGAAATTTTTCGGCTCCAAGGACGTTTCCCCATCCCACTCCCAGCCTGACACCTGCCTGGTGATCCTGGACGCAGAATCGCAAGTCAATGATGGCTATTGGTTCAGGCCGGTATCCGGCGACGGCGGCGATTACGATGTCAAAGCCGGGGATATCCTCCGGGCGCTTTCCACCGCTTCCGGCGGAAAGCTGAAGTTTACCGGAAACCCCCACCTGGCCTCCGTCCGGATTTCCATCCGGATCACGTATCTCAAGGAAGGCACGTACCACATTTTGGGCGATTCACGATCCATCCCCGGCTACAGGTGCAGCTTGGCACTCCAGGCCTACGGCGCGGTAAGCGGAAAGACGATTGCCACGGCGTACTTCCACGAAAGCCTTGGAGATTCTATCACCGTTTACAGTGTAGTCTGGTACAAGGCCGCCAGCCTGCCCATCGTCGACGGCAGCTCGGCGGAGGTAAAAACCTTCGTTGAGAAAATCCTGGCCCACTGAGGGAACGGAAAGGCTTTCGCGCTGCGGACGCGGCCAAAGGGATTTTGCGCCGGGGAGGGCGTACCCATAGCGAAAACCCCCGGGGCCCTCATCGCCCCGGGGGTTCCCGTCCTGCCGCCCCTTATGCCAGATAGGCTTGCAGCATCCACATCAGCTTTTGGTATTCCCCCAAATAGCCGTTGAACTGGTCCACCGTGGCCCCGTCCCCGGCCTCCTCCGCCAGGGTCACGATCTCCTGGGTGTCCCGGATCCAGTATTCCACGTCGGTCCTCAGGCCTTCCACGGCCCGCTGGCAGGAGACGGGCGCGTCCTCCAGCTCCTTGATGGTGGCGATAGACAGGGCCTTCTTCATGTTGGCCACGGGGTTTTGGCCCAGGGCCAGCAGCCGTTCCGCCACGTCGTCGATGATCACGGCGGTCTGGTCGTAGAGCTGCTCCAGCTTGCCGTGCAAGGTGAAGAAGCCGCGTCCCTTCACGTACCAGTGCAGGTTGTGGAGCTTGATATAGGCCAGCTCCTGGTTGGCAAGGTACAGGTTCATCTTCTCATAAAGCTTGGTACTCATGGTTCATCCTCCTCAAATTTTTCCCAATGGTCCTGTGGCGGCGGCAGGGCGGAGGCGAGGCGGGAGGTTACCTGCCCGCCCGCGCCCGCTCGTAGTTGGCTTCCACGGCCTTCCAGTCGATGACGTTGTAGAAGGCCTTTACGTAATCCGCCCGCAGGTTCTTGTACTTCAGGTAGTAGGCGTGCTCCCACACGTCGATGCCCAAAATGGGGATGTTCCCCGCCCCCTCCATCAGGGGATTGTCCTGGTTGGGGCTGGAGGAAAGGAGCAGCTTGCCCTCCCGGTTGGCGGACAGCCAGGCCCAGCCGGAGCCGAACTGGCCCATGGCCAAGGCGCTGAGCTTATCCTGGAAGGCGGAAAAGCCGCCGAACTCCCCGGCGATCAGCTTCCCAAAGGCCCCGGCGGGCTCCCCGCCGCCCTTGGGCCCGATGGTGGAAAAATACAGGTTGTGGTTGTAAAAGCCGCCGCCGTTGTTGCGGATGGCCTGGCGCAGGGCCGGGTCCTGAACGTCCCCCCAGGAGGACAGCAAGGCGGCGATGTCCTTTTGGATCTCGGCCTTTGCCACCGCGTCGTTCAGGTTTTTGGTGTAGGCGGCGTGGTGCTTGGTGTAGTGGGTCTCCATGGTCAACGCGTCGATGTGGGGCTCCAAAGCGTCAAAGCCGTAAGGCAAGGAAAACTGTGTATAC
>JARKQO010000558.1 GCA_029974855.1 Eubacteriales bacterium | reverse complement strand
AGCCAAAGCCAGGACCCCTTTCCGGGATGGAGGATTTGGAGCGCGACGCACAGCAGCGCCAGGGCTGCCAAAGCGGCGCAGGCATACCACTGGGCCGGGTTCTCCGCCCAAAAATCCCGGATCAGGCCGGGGACCCGGCTTAGCTTTTGGGCCAAGGTCAAAGAGGCCTCGGGCTGGGCGGCATAGAGGGTGTCAAAGGCCTGGGCCGTGATGTTTTCGTCCAGGAAGTACCAGCTGGCCACCAGCTTGAACTCCGCCTGGGACCAGCCCACCTGGGCCAAGGCCTCGGGGGTGGTGTTGGCATCAAAGAGGGTATAGTCGAACAGGCGGATGCGGGCATTCTGCCAGGCCAGATAGTCCTCCTGGCCCAGGGTCTTGATCTCCACAGCCCGAAGCCCCGCAAAACCCCCGAAGCTCATCGCGCAAATCAGCGCCCCCAGCAGCAGGGGTTTCGCTGAGCGCCTAGGAGCGGGAGGTGCGGCTTCTTTGGCGGGCTGCTCTTGCCGAGAACCCTGGGACTTGTGGGCTTGAGGGTTGGGAACCCACGGAGAGAATTCCTTTATCCATAGGGTGCCCAGGCCCAGCAGCCAGAAGGCCAGGGGCGGCAGCACGTTGAGCTGCCGCAGGGAATAGCAGCACAGGAGCAAGGCAACGGAAAGCCCCATGCCCCGGAGAATCTGGCTTTGGCTGCCCCGCCGGTAATCCACCCCCAACAGCTGGGCCACAGCCGCCGCCCCGGCCAGGGCCCCGGTGGTGGTGTAGGTAATGCGACAGGCGGAAAAGGCAGCGAAGGTTCCCAGGAACAGCAGGCCTCCCAGCAGGCCCAGCCATCCGGAAACGCCCCGGCTTTGGGCGCTGCTGACGGCGCTTTTCACGATCACCGCGCAGCTGAACCAAAGAAGAAGAAGCTGGAAAATGGAAAACCAAGCCACGCCCGGAAACAGGAGGGCCAGGCCATGGAGGGCCCAGGCCAGAAGGGTGTGCAGATACAGGTGGAAATGGGCGGGCTCGCCCCCTTCGTAGCCCATGAAGGACCGGAGGATGGGTACGTCGTCATTGCCTATATAATGAAAAGAAAAAAACAGGAGCAAGGCGGCAAACAGCAGCGTGGCGGCTGTGATGCCGGCCCACCAGGGGGATAGCCTTCCTGTGGCAGGCCCGGTCCGCTTGGGCGGATTCTTCATTCGTCGCGCTCCTTTCTGCTCAAAGGGGATAGGGGCAGGGGGATGGGAACGATGAAATCATACCGATATACAGATCAAAAGTCAAGGGAGCGATGCCGGGAAACCTTGTGTTTTGGGGACATTCCGGCGATGGCAGAAAAAACTTTCGAAAAAAGAAAAAAAGGAGTTGACAAAGGAACGGCAGCATGGTAATCTAATCGAGCTCGCCTGAGAGCGACGAACCTTGAAAACGATATAGCAAGAGACCCAAAAAGAACGACAGTCAATGATTTTGA